>JAQUOK010000513.1 GCA_028717165.1 Victivallaceae bacterium
TTGCTTTAGTACACTCATTTTATGTTTCGACGGATTCATATAAGGTTCCTTTGCTTTGTGGTTATTTCAAAGTAACCTGAATCCGTTTCCTTTCAAATTTTCAGTTTCCTATGGGATGGCTGTGTATTTTTTTCATTCTCTCTATCTCGGTTTTGCACAGGATTTTCCGGATTTAAAGGCAAACGGCAAAATTTCACTTTTAACGTTTTTCCCGTTAATCATGTCCATGATCATCCGTACTGCCGTTTCACACATCAGGGAACGATCAAATTCAAATCCGCCGAAATCCGGATATTTTGATGAAAACTCTGATGGAATTTCCGTAAAAATAACTGACAGATCCTGCGGAATTCGAAGTTTGCGTTTTGCAATTTCAATTTTGGCTGAATCATAAATATCAATTCCATCAAATACTATCCCGGTAACACCGGCATCAAGTAGTTTATCCACCTTCTTCAGAATATCTTTCGGGGATTCTGCATCTAGTTCGATCAAATCGTCATCAATACTCAGCCCGGCACTACGATGAGCAGCCTCATAGCCTTTGACTCCCATCAGCACCCCTATGTTCATCCGATTCCGGGACATAATACCAATATGGCGGTGCTGCAATTTCAATAAACAGTTTACAGCTTCGTATGTCAAGTTAAAGTGATCCGGCGCAAGAGAAGGCAATTCGCGGAAAAGACTCTGTCCCAGCACCAAGGCCGGAACCTGATGGTTTACAAAGCAGTTCTGAACATCGCCTGATACAGACCATAACAAATAACCGTCGGCTTTATTCATGCACAATAAATTTTCTATTTGGGAGTGAATACCTGCATCATCAAGTAATGTCAGCAGCATAGAGTGGTTAATTTTACGTACTTCCCTTTCAATTTCCCGGAGAAAAAGCATGCCGGAAATATGCTCTGATTCAAAACGGCTGGCCATTACTACCGCAATATTGCCAGTCCGGGAGCTTCTAGATTTATCTTTTTCATTAATGCCGGTTTTGCCGGTAAAAAATGTTCCTTTGCCCTGAATACGTTCCACAACACCATGACTTTCAAGTATCTTTAATGTTTCTACAGCAGTGTTGCGCCCAATATTAAACTCCTTTACCAGCTCGCGTTCAGAAAAAAACTTATCGCCATTTTTTAGTTTACGTGACTCAACTTCCCGCAACAGAACCGGGATGAGCTGGTCATATTTCATTATACGTTTTTTTGTTGTAGCAGTAACCATAAAAATTATTCTCCCGAATTCAGAATTATTTTTTGACTGGCAATAATTGTTTCTGCCCCTTCCTGCCGCCAATATACTAAAAGCACTTCTTTCGCATTCAACCGTAACATTTGCGGGTATCCAAACTGCAAAGCAGAAAGATTATCAGAATTGTTACCGCTGGCTCTCATGCCGGAATCAATAGATGCGGCTCCCCAAATCGGAGTTTTTTGCAAATGTTTCCACCTATTGCCATCAAACCTTGACAGATTGAGCCAAAGCCCAGGTTTATCGCAGCGACGATAAGCTAATAAAACTAAATCGTTGTCAAAAGCTAACGCCTTACAGGTCTGCCCTTCAACTCCCAGTTCCCGCGTTTCGGAAAAACTCATCCCATTATCATTGCTTACAACATAACGGTTAGGCAAATTACACTGCTTAACCGGATCATAACACCAGGCAATCGCTATAAGCTTATCATTTAGTTCAAAAACTGATTGTTCCCAGTAGATCAGGTCATGTCCGCCATCGAAAGTAACGGTATATTCCGGCCACGTTTTGCCTTGGTCGCGACTGATCAGCACCAGTCCTTTATGACCATTCGGTAACTCGCCATTCCAGCCTCGCCAGGTTGAAGTCGGCCACAACCAGGTTCCATCACGTAATTCAATGACACTGTGACAAACTTCAAACCCCGGCCCCACAAGCGGCGGTGTCACAATTTGGGGATGTTGCCATGAATGTTCTCCATTTTCTTGCCGGACTAACAGCAGTTCCATCGGAACTACTCCCAGATTTTCACGATTCAAGATTCCTTCGTCGGGATCATTCTGAAAATAGCGTCCTCCCATTGCGATCAAGTCGGAAGAAAGTTTACTAATGCGGACAGTATATGCAGCCGGGTTAGTTTTTAATTCAGAAATCACTGGGCCTGCTGGCTGCCAAGTTGCACCACCATCAGTTGAACGTGATATATAAGTCGCTTGATCCGGATTCTCTACCGCCTCTCCCACATTATAGGCACAAAGTAACTCGCCGTTATTGAGACACGCCAACGATGGGTGCATCGCCTGCCTGCTCCGCAAATAAGGTTTGGGATTACGGTATACTACCCCGGTTTTTCCAAGTTGAATATCCGGAATAACTATTGATTCTATGCAGTCAGTAATCATTGGTTTATGTAAAACTCCGTTTTTAGTGTCATGTTGACAGTCCACTTGCTAATAGTATAATATCTTTAGGCAAAAAAAGCAAGCTATTATTGTTGTTTTTTCTGTTTATAATCAAATATTCAGAAAAAACAACAAGAATGTTTGCTTTTTTGAAAACGCCGAATTATTTTAACAAAGTGGACTGTTAACAATTAATTACATATTGCTAAATTTTTAAAAAGCATGTGATGATGTCGTGTAAAAGTTAAGATAGTACAAAAAACTTGCTCACAGCATATAATAATAAATTGAAAAGAATTGAGCCGGGTAAATATGAACTTTTTCAAATTAACTCCCTTTTCTAAACTCAAGGACTATAATGAAAGAATATGAAATAACATTTACCAGCAGTAATGATAAACGGATTACCGCTTATGTAGTCGAACCGGATCCGTCCGACGTAGCACCAGGTTTAATACATATCGCACATGGATGGGGAGGTAATATATTCAGCACTATACCGAGAGAAGCGCAAAAAGAGTTTGCCGCCAGATATAACTTAATCAGCGTGGCAACTGAATATAGACAAAGCGGCTACGATTCCAATGGTCTGACAGGTTTTGGTTCGGAACTTCCTTATGATTTCAGTTACCGTCAAACCATTGACTGTTTGAATGCCATCCGCACAATATTACGGCGTCATCCCATTATAGATAAATCCAGAATAATAGCTTGGGGAGCCAGTCATGGAGGGCATATCAGTAACCACGCCTCAATTCTTGCGGCCTCAAAACGAGGCGAAACTGGTGGCGTTCGCTTGCGTGCATTCAAGGTTTTTGCATAAAATATGAGCTAATGAGCCTGTTTTATAGGCGGAAGACGTTAAATTGCAGTTAAAAGGAGCAGCGGGAAATAAGAAGCCGCATGAAGCAGTTTCTCAAACTTTTCCCGCCACACCACGATGAATAATAACAAAGTAACCCGCAAAGATCAGAAAGTAAAGATCAAATATGCAAAAAGTTT
>JAQUOK010000514.1 GCA_028717165.1 Victivallaceae bacterium
CGCCGGTACATCCGTAATTATGGAGTTATCGGATCCGGCGTATCCTGAATTTGGGCTTGCTTCAAGGCACCTGCAAAACGGTGTCTTAAGGCGAGCTCTCGAAATCACGGAGCCCTCCGTGATTTTCAAAGACCTCAATTCGGCCTATCCTTGATTTGGGCTCGTTTTGAGACACCGCAAAAAAACAGCGTGGTGTCTTAAGGCGGGCCCTGTTTCATTTATACGGCATGTGCCGTAGAAGTGTCGGCCTTAAAAGGCACCTCGCGAAAACAGGGGGTGTCTCATGGGGCTTAAGTATGGAGATGTATTTGAAGGATGGGAGATCGCGGTTGCCAAAAAGTTGGTAGATCAATTCAAGCGCAAGTGGCGGTGTTTTTCAAAAGATGACTTTGAGGATCTGTTGCAGGAGTGTTTGAGCCACTGGTATTTCAGGAGGGATAAATTTACAGACTCCAAGGGCGCGTCAAAATCGACGTATATGTCGAATGTCTTAAAAAATAAACTTATGGACATGGTCGCGGAACGCATGGCCGAGAAACGCAAGACTGACCAGATGAGCGTTTCACTGGACGCGCCTATCAGCGAAGACGACGAGACCGCGATAATCGACAAAATCGCGGATAAGCTCACAGAAGACTTGACCAGCGTTATTCATGTCATCGGGTTAAAGAACGACCTTGCCAAGGCGCTCGATAAATTCACGCCACAGCAAAAAGAATTATGCCGTCTGCTTGAGGACGGCGTGAGCATTAAAGAAGCCGGACAAAAACTCAACATTCACCGAAGCACTGTCTATGAGGAAATTAAGCGCATCGCTCAGGCTCTCGAAGGCGACGGGCTGAAAAATTATCTATAAACTACCCGACACTTTGACGCGGGCTTCCGTATATACGCCTTAGGAGGAAAGTAAAGTGCAGGACAAAAGCAACCTATTTGAAGCTGGCAATATCTACTTAGCGGCCTATCTCGTTTACCGCGGGTTTTCTATCCGCGGGCTTACCGGTTACGGCAGGCAGAAACGCCTTCAATTCGACAATTCCCCTGAAATTCAATCAGCAAGCAAAGAGTTCTTCGCTGGCTCCGAAGAGTCACGCCTTTTCGATTCCTATCGTAAAACCAAAGACTATTTATTTCAAAACGGAGTATAAGTATGAACCTTGAGGAAAGTAAAGACAAGAAATGGATCGTTGAGAATATTCCGCAAGAATTAAAAGCTCTGCCCATTTGGGTCGGGTTTAAATTTATCCCCCAAGCCGGCAAAAAGCCGAAGAAAGAACCAATTAACGTAGCGACCGGCGGCCATGCCAAGTCAAATGATCCGAAAACATGGCGTACCTTTGACGAGGTTGTAGCGAAAACTGACATGTTAAAACTAAACGCGATTGGCATTGCAGTTATTGAGCCGTATATCGTATGCGATATTGACCATTCAGTGCGGGATCGAATTCCATCGCTTCTTGCCAAAAAGATAATATCCGCATTCCCAAGTTATGCGGAATTCTCGCCTAGCAAGACCGGTATTCATCTGGTTGGCAAAGGTAAAATCCCAAGAGACCGGAAATTCACCACGCTTGATGTCGAGATGTATTCCGGCACAAGGTTTTTCACGTTTACTGGCGACCTTGTTCCGGGGTGCTCAAGCGAAATCCGAGAGGTGGATATATCAAAACTCTATGACGAGCTTGTCGCACTTGATGACGCGAATAAGAAAAAAGATTCGCTGTTCAAACGCATAAAAAAGAGCAATGACAATGAGCAGTTTTTCACGCTCTATGAAGGCAAATGGCAGGAATTATATCCTTCGCAATCGGAAGCGGACTTAGCGTTTTGCAATAAACTCGCTTTTTGGACTGGTAAGGATCCGGAGTTTATGGAGTCTCTATTCCGTAAATCGGGCTTGATGCGTACAAAATGGGATGAGAAGCATTTCAGCGACGGCAGAACCTATGGCCAATCGCTGATTGAGAAAGCCATTCAAGACACAGCAAACGAGTTTGGCGAGTCAAAGCACGCAAAACAGAAAAAACTTACCCAAGGCGAAATCATCACCCGCGACTGCGAAGAAACAATTACGGAATTTCTTCGCGACCAGCAGGGTAATCCTTATGTCGTATTGCCGTTTGACAAACATCTGGAAGTATGCACGACAAGCAGTTCTCGGTTCAGGAATTGTTTTGCCATCAGGTACCGCCAAAATTACGGCCATCCTCCGGGGAATGAAGCGTTGAAACAAGCGCGGATTCAAGTTGAGGCTAAATGCGAAAATGGCCGTCAGGTTGAGCTTTATAACCGTGTTGGCTGGCACAACAGCGCAATTTATTATGATTTAACCACGTATGATTGGCGCGGTGTCGCGATAACTAAAGACGGATGGGAAATTGTTTGTCTCCCGCCGATATTCAAACGTTACCCGCATCAAGCTGAGCAAGCCCTCCCGATTAAAGGCGGTGACCCAAGAAAGCTTATGGATTTTTGCAATATGAATAAAGATGACGCCTGCCTTTTTATGACGGTGGTCGCGTCGTTTTTCATCCCTGATATTCCCCATGTCATACCGGCTCAGGTCGGCGAGCAAGGTACTGGCAAGTCTAATAATTCCCGCATGATTAAGAGCTTATGCGATCCGTCAAAAGTAATGTCTATTTCGCCTCCGAAGGATCTTGAACAAGCGCAGATGATCGCGGATAAACACTGGGTGAATAATTTCGATAATCTTTCTCGGATATCCGAGTGGTTTAGTGATTTTCTCTGTCGGGCGGTAACCGGTGAGGGTGACATGAAACGCTCGCTTTATACCAATGACGAGGAATTCATACGGACATACCGCAGGTGTTTCGTCTTAAACGGAATCGGCAGTTCTGTATGCCGTCCTGATCTATTAGACCGCTCTGTCATTTTTGATATTCCGGTCTTAAAAGAAACAAGGCCGGAAAAGCAAATTGCTGATGAATGGAAAGCTTCTCTTCCCGGAATTCTCGGCGGGTTCTTTACCGCTATATCAAACGCTATGGCTGTAATTCACAGCGTGTCAGGGCATGAGCGCTTTAGGATGTCAGACTTCGCGAAATGGGGCGCGGTATTAGCTGAGGCGCTCGGATATTCCCGGGATGAGTTCTTCAAAAAATATCAGGAATCCGTTGATCACAAATGGGAAGACACTGCCGAGGAGAGTACGTTCGCTCAGCGGCTTGCCTATCTTGTGGAGTCAAACAGCGGTGAATGGATTGGCTCAGCGACTACGCTTCTTAAAAGTATCCAGTCGGAAAGCGGTTTTGATAAAACGATACCAAGTAATCCGAGGGCGCTTGGCGCGGAGCTTATGCGCATCGCTCCGGTTATGCGAAGTATCGGCAT
>JAQUOK010000515.1 GCA_028717165.1 Victivallaceae bacterium
AAGCAGTTTATCGCCGTCCGTCGTACGGACTAATTTTTCAATACCGGAAACTTTCAGTATAATTTCAAGTTTGTCATCATGAATTTCCGTCTTGTCTACGAGCAGCGTCATCAACCGGTTGCGTTCCCCCGGGGCCATTTCATCCCACACTTCGGCAATCGGATTGAGCAGCTCACAGACCTCGCCCGCTGGAATTCCAAGCCGGGAAGCGCATTGTTCCACAAATATATCCGAATGCAGAACCACCTTTATCTGCTCCAGTACCGCCTGTTCGACTTCTCCGGCGGAGACGCGCCCGACCGGGCACTTCTTGACCAGCCGATGCTGATCCCGGCTGCAAGCATAGTAAAAATACTGCCTGCCCTTTTTCCGTCCGTAAGTCGGCGACATCGCGCAATCGCAGTGCCCGCAGCGCAGAATGCCTTTGAGCGGAGCGGCGCTTTCAATCCGCCCTTTCGGGTCTTTGACCGGATTGTTGGAATTGGCGATTTCCCGGACACGTTCCCATAGTTCCGGTTCAATGATACCTTCATGTTCGCCATCATAAATAATGCCCTGATATTTTATCTTGCCGACATACAGCTGATTCGCCAGAATCCTGGCAATATAAGCCCGGTCCCACTTCTTGCCGTACTTGGTCAAAACATCCCGCCGATTGAGTTCGAGCGCGATCTGCTTAGGCGACTGTACCTCGGTAAAACGCTGATAAATCCAGCGGATAACCTCGGCTTCAGCCTCGATAATCCGCAGTTTCCGGTCAATGGGTTGATAACCGTACGGAACCACGCCGCCGGTCCACATGCCCTTGCGACGTTGCGCGCTCATTTTATCCTTGATCCGCTCGGCGATAATCTCGCGTTCGTACTGGGCAAAGGTCATCAGAATGTTGAGCATCATGCGCCCGGAACTGGTGGAAGTGTTGATTTCCTGCGTTACCGATACGAATGACACGCCCCAGTCATCCAGTTTGCCGCTGAGTTCGGCAAAATCGACAATTGAACGGGAAAGCCGGTCGATTTTGTAGACTATGATAACATCGACCAGCCCGGCTTCGGCATCGGCAAGGAGCTTCTGCAATGCCGGCCGTTTCATGTTGCCGCCGGAGAACCCGCCGTCGTCATAGCGTTCCGGCAGACACACCCAGTCGTTGGCTTTCTGGCTGGCGATATAAGCTTCACCTGCTTCGCGTTGCGCGTCGAGGGTGTTGAATTCCTTTTCCAAACCATCCTCAACGCTTTTGCGCGTATATATCGCGCATCGTTTTTTTTATCTGTCTCATAATCATTTCACCCCGAAAAACACTTTGCCGTTCCAGCGGCTCCCGGTGATCGCCCGGGCTACCGCCGACAATGAACTGTAAATATTACCTTCACATTCAAACTTGCCGTCAGGCCGGACCGTGACCTCGTAGTTTTTGCCCTGCCATTCGCGGGATAGTTTGGTGCCGGGAATGATGGCTTTCTGCTTTTTCCCGGCTTTGCCCAAGGTGGCCAGATGATCCTTTTCTGCGATCCGCAGCAGGAACTTTTCATCTTCCCGCGACAAATCGCCGCGGTGGATTTCCTGAATCCGGTAAATCAACCGCCCGCGCAGGCCGGTCACGCTTTTTGATCCGGTTTCAAAGCCGTAAAGCTCCATGAATTTTGCCTGCAGTTCCGCCAATTTCATTTGCTTTATACCGGCGATTCGCGGTTTTATCAGCTTATCGTTGTTCATGTCGCAACTCCTTGTTCATTGGTCATATACAAGCTCTTATACCGTGACTTATCCAGTCGTTTATCCATAATTCTCCGCAATACCGCCGATATTAAATCGACTGCCTGCCGGATATTTTCCGGCAACTGATTTCCAGCGTTCATTTGTTCCTCCTGAGGTCTGATAACCGGGTACGATTCGGCGCGTTCGGGTCCAATTGTTCTGTTTTGCTTTGCCGCCTGGCTGACAGTTTTATCGGGGCTTTCCGCAGCTTTAACGCGCCGCCGATATGTTCCGGCAGCGTTGCGCCGAGCATGGAACCGCAGACGGCGCAGCCTGCCAGGCAGTCAAGAAAATGGTTGTCATTCCGTTGCGGACGGATTTTCCATTCATCGACCGTCCTGCCGCGCCCGGCGGTCTTTACCCGGTACTCGGCGGTCAGATGTTCGGCGATAAGCTGGTGATGCAATGGCGTTCGTCCGTAAAACGACAGACATCCCTTGTCGCCGACGGCCACCGCCAGCCGGGCATGGATAAACGACTTCCAGAAATTGGTATCGTAAATCACATGCCGGATAGCGCGTTTGCCCGCGACATTCGGGATCATCCAGTTCAATCCGAGCCGGTCGCCGGGCTTCTTGCGGTACTCGGCCATGGGCTTGGAACTCGCTCCCACAAAACGTCCGTGCGACGGCAGCAGGATGCCGGAGTGGGAACTTTGCCGGCAGAACTGGTAAACAATATCGGTCGACTGCCCCCAGTTGGCGTCGATCATCGCGCGTTCGATTTTGAACATCGCGCCGTCCTCCCGCTGCCATTCGCGGGAGAAATATTCTTCCGTCAGTTCCCGCATCGCGGCATACAACCCGCCTTCGAGTCCGGCTTGCGGAAATCTGCTTTGGATCGTCGGATTGGCGTCGGCCAGGGAAAAACAGCGGCGTTTCTGATCAGGCCACGTGCCGTAGTCGATTACCGCCCCGGTAAAGTTATCGCTCCATGCCGCAACCACATAAAACAATAACGCTTTCTGCACGTCGATGAACATCGTCAGCTTGTCGCAGTCAATCGGGATTTTGTCTTTTGCCAAACCGCTGACTTTGCCGGCGATTTCATCGACCGTCAGCATGGTTTCATCGGAATTATCGTCCGGCAGCGGGTCATTCTGATACTCCGACTGAAACGCCGCCTCATCCTGGAATTTCAAATTCATCGCATGTTGCAACGCGGAAATCTCATCATGGTTGAACCGGTCTTCCCATGATACTTCAGCTCCGGCGTCCATCGCTTCGCGGTTTTCGCGGTAAAAGTTTGTCGCCGCCTCGAAGTTGCCGTCGGTCCGCAACGCTTCAGCCCGGATTTCGGCATATTTATCCCAGAGCCTCATATCGGCAGGAAACCTATATATCATCCGGGTCTTTTCTCCGTTCCAGTCGGGATGCTTGTTTTTGTCGAGGATCGTATCGGCCATATCACCGGGACGGATGATGGTACAGGGCATCACTCCCGAAATCTTCTGTCCCGGACCGGCCAGCCCGAGAATGTCACCCGCCAGAACCCGAATCCGTTTCCGGGTTTGTTCCAGACTTCCGGCGGATTCGGAAGTCTGCGGGTCGTCGATGATAACCAGCGACGGACGCACGCTTCTGCCGTCGGAAC
>JAQUOK010000516.1 GCA_028717165.1 Victivallaceae bacterium
GGCTGAAGATATGTTTGACCTAATGAAGGGTAATATAAAAGAGTTTTCGCCCCAAAGATATCGAAAAAAACTTGCGAAGATCACGGCAAAAAGATGGCGCAGAGGTCAATTGTAAATTCCATTTTTCTTGCCAAATTCATAAAAACTGCTAATGTATTTATAAAATGAAAGATTTTAAGGATTTTTTGCCATGAGTAAAGGCATTAATGGAAATAATGTGCCTGCTCCAACGGGCTACAACACATTAATTAGCGGGATCGGCAACCTTCTGGAGCAATCCCGCCGCTATGCCGTCCGGACAGTTAACAGCCTTTTGCCGGCAACGTACTGGGAAATCGGACACCGCATCGTAGAGTTTGAACAGAATGGGGAGGTGCGGGCTGAATTTGGCTAAGGACTTAACAACAAAGTACGGGCGCGGTTTTGCAAAGTCTAATTTATTCCAAATGAGAGCTTTTTACTTGGGATGGGAGATATTCCAGACAACGTCTGGAATATTAGAAATCCGCTCAAGAACTCTTTCGCCGACCGGGAAATCACAGAAAACAATTGTCCAGACAACGTCTGGAAAATCAGGATTTTCGACGTCGGCGTCGGTGGAATGGAATGCGCGGATGTTGCCGGCATTCCCGCTTTCCTGGTCTCATTACGTTCGACTGCTGTCGGTGGATAATCCGCAAGCACGGACATTTTATGATACCGAAGCTATAAGAGGCGGCTGGTCGGTGCGGCAGCTTGATCGGCAAATTGAAAATGAAACAATAGAACAAGGCAGCTTATGAAACTATCTGAACAGGACAGCAAACTTTTTTTCAAATTAATGCGTAATTTGCATTTTTACGCTAACCGTAAACTCAAGATTTATCCGGAAGTGCAAAGCTTTGGTGATTATGTCGGACTTGATCAGGAACAGAAGATGAAATTACGCAACGCGCTTTTTGACAACGTAAAAATTATTGATTCTTTTGTACGGGACAACCCCAATAATTATTCACGGGAAGAGCTGCATATAATTTCAAGCTGGAAAAGTTTTATCAGAGACCATTTCTTTATTGAACGCATCCTGAAAAAATGCAATATTTTTATACGGAATAATGAGGTTTATGCCGTATCGGCGCTTATGCAGGGAATTGATGAAGTGAGCCGTTGCCATAATTTACCGCTGTATGTTGATACGATACTGCTGCCGTTCAAGGGCAAAATCGTTTATGACGGCTTTTTAAATCTCACCTCCATGTCTTTCGGAGGCAATATAGCACATGGATTAAAAGAAAAATATATGCGGGCAAAGCAAAATAACCGCATTATTGATACGCTTGAAGCGCCATCTTATGAAACTGAACAGTTGGAAAAGTCGCAAACGGTAAAAAGCTGGGAGCCTGAATTGGAAAAACTAACAAAACAGGCGAAACGGCTTAAAGGGTCTGTAAATTCGCCGGCAGTCCATGGAGCGGCATTCAGTTTGGTAAAAGCAAGTATTGAATTTGCCCGGCTGGCGGTATCAAGTTCCAGAGACCGCGACGAACTCCGCAAGGCTTTGGAAAAGGTAAGGCGCACTTACAACAAATCAAGCACTGTTCTCTACCGGGAAGATTAGCAGCCTGTCGGACTGAGGACTTTTTGACGAGAGAATCATCCGGTAAAGCCGGGATGAGCGATTTCAGGTTTCCTGTCCTTAAAAGCTAGAGAGTCTGAAAACTGTACGTTTTTTTTGTTCAAGAACCTATCGTATACTTGAATCAAGCTCTATCCACTGCTAAATTCATCTTAGTCAAAAAAGGCGAATAATGATGGTAAAGACACAAGCAACTTGTTTTATTATTGCTGGACCAAACGGAGTCGGGAAGACTACTTTTGCCATGAAATACTTACCGGAATTAGGGTGTTTGCGGTTTATCAATGCGGATGAGATTGCGCGGGGATTATCCCCCTTGAACGAAAGCTCTTCGTTATTGGCCGCCAGCAAAATATTTTTACATAAAATTGACGAATACATTGCGCTGAAACAGAATTTTGCGTTTGAAACCACGTTGTCCGGCAGAGCCTATCTTCCCAAGATTAAAGAATGGCGTAAGAACGGCTGGCGAGTGGAATTGATATATTTATGACATCGGCATTGCGGGTAAAACTGCGAGTAGTACAAGGCGGCCATAATATTCCTGGCGATGCCATTGAAAGACGCTATCCTCGGAGCCTTGAAAATCTTTTTGAATATATGAAATGCTGTGATTTCGTTCATTGTTTGGATAATTCCGGAAGTTCGATTACTCCAATATTTGACGGGCATGGAAAAGATATTGAAATTTACAATATTGAACTTTTTAATGAAATAAGGAAATACGCAAATGACTAATATCGCTAACCGGAAAGCAACCGCCGTAATGGTGTCAGTCTTGCAGGAAGCCGTAAACGAAGAACTTATCAAGAAAGCGAAACTCGGGCAGAAAGCAGTGACCTGTGTTAACGGCAAACCTCGTGAGGTCTCCGCTAAGTATCTAATCCGCAAAATGAGAAAAGCTGGAATTATCAAGGACTGAAGTTCAGTTATCACTGAAAAAGTGTATATTTCAACCTTTTGAGGAAGCAGTTGACTATTTGAATATCACAGCCTCCATTATATTTGCGCTGTTTCATTTCTTATTTCGTTTGTAACAAGCTCCCGTTATACCGTACGTCCGGTATAGCGGGAGCTTGTTGAATTTACTTGTGACGTTATACGGTTTCGGTAATGACTGCTTTGGGATCATCGATTTCTACCTTAGATGAGCTGGATTTGTTAGCTTGACTCAGTCTTTCCCCAACGTCGATGCGCAACCAGGGTAGTATAGCGTTGTAGCGGACGAAAATTATGTAACTCTTTCTGAAAAATGGTCGGCCTATAGCCAAACAACTCCTGAATAGTCATATCTTTGTGAACAACCGCCATGTCAATCCCCCAATTTTCCGCGTATTGTTATGTGGACAATCGTTGCATTATTTCCGCCCTCTTCGGATAATACCCCTGCATTTGTCCTAAATATACCATTGTTTCATTTTATCAAGGGATGTACCCACATTTCCCCACATTGGAATTGGCAAAACAATAATCCATCATTGTTGGCATTTTTCATAAGTGATTGATTTTAAGGTGGTTTTGAGTGGTGCCGATGGTGGGATTCGAACCCACACTCCCGCGAAGGAACTGCGCCCTGAACGCAGCGCGTCTGCCAATTCCGCCACATCGGCTCAATTGTTGAGTCAATCTATAGATTAATGCCAAAAATAATATTTTCAAGCAGAAATATTTAAAAAAATAATTTTATTTGAAAAATGCGTAATCGGTCAGTAACCTTTGTCCGGGAAAAATTG
>JAQUOK010000517.1 GCA_028717165.1 Victivallaceae bacterium
GATCGCGGCCAGCCTGCCGAATATTAATTGAAAACTGAAAATTGATGAGTTATTGGAGAAAGGGTTATGAATACTCTACTTAAAAACTGTCATGTGATTTCACCCGGCTACGATGCTGAAAACGTTGCCGTCCTTATCGAAGGCGAAAAGATCAGACAGCTTTTTACCGCCGGTTCGGCTCTGCCGGAAGCGGACGAAATTATCGATGCCGAAGGAAAAATGGTCGTTCCGGGTTTTATTGACGTGCACTGTCACGGGCGTTCCGGTTTTGATTTTACTGACGCTGCTCAGGAAGCCATGGATACGATTGCCGTCGATAAACTCAGGGAAGGGGTAACGACTCTGCTGCCGACGACTTTGACTCTGAACGAAGAACAACTGGCGGCTTCCCTGGAAACCGCGGCAGCTTATGTCAAATCCGGGAAAAAAGGCTGTAAAGTGCCGGGCGTTCACCTTGAAGGCCCTTTTATCAACCCGAACTGCCTGGGAGCGCAGAACCCGGCTTATGTTCGTCTGCCGGACATAGAGGAAGTCAGACGTCTCGCGAAAATCTTTCCGGTCACTAAAGTGTCTTACGCGGTTGAAGTCGAAGGCGGCGGCCGGTTCGCTTCGCAACTGCTGGCCGAGGGTATAACTCCGTCATGCGTTCATAGCGCCGCGAAGTATTCCGAGTTCAAAGCGGCTGCTGAAAACGGTTTGCGGAACCTGAGCCATTTCTGCAATCAGATGACCGGGCTGCATCATCGTGATATCGGCCTGGTCGGCGCCGGCCTGGCTGAAAAAGAAGTTTTTATTGAATTGATCTGTGATACTCTGCATATCTGTCCGGATATGATCAAGCTGCTTTTTGATCTTAAAAATACAGAAAAGATCCAGCTTATAACCGACGCCATGCGCGCCGCCGGAATGCCGGACGGAGAATATTCCATCGGGGGCCTGCCGGTGATTGTTGCTGACGGCGCGGCGCGTCTGAAATCCAACGGCGCGCTTGCCGGCAGTACGCTGGAGGTTTGTACGGCTTTGAAAAACGTCTTTGAAATTACCGGCAGGCCGCTGGCGGAATTGATTAAAACGACTTCCTGGAACCAGGCGCAGGCGCTCGGGCTGGAAAGACTCGGCAGGATCGAACCGGGATATTTCGCGGATATAGTTGTTCTCTCGGATGATTTCAAACCGTTGAAAGTTTTCGTCAACGGCGAACTTCGCCTGGAGGCGTAAAGTTAACCGATCATGGTATTGGCATTTTTGCCGGCGCGGTGAATGACTGAGCCGGTCGCTATCGCCAGGATCCCGAAGGTGACGAAATATATCCCTATTATCATGATAATCACGCGCAGCCCGATTCTGGGATAGGCCAGAAGCATTAAGCCCAGAAGTACGGAAATGAGCCCGGTAACGCCGGTCAATATTCGCGCAGGCGTCGGATGTGATTTTATTTTCCAGGCGGCCATCAGCTCGTTGCCGCCGGAAATTATTATCCATAACGAGAACAGCACGACCAGCGCCCATTCGGCGACTATCTGATATGCCAGGATGATTATGCCGGCCGCCAGAAAGGCGAAACCGTATATCAGGAGAATCTTTTTATTGCTGTCTTTCTTCATGGCTTTCAAAAGGGCGGCAAGTCCGTTCAGGAGCAGGAATATCCCCACCAGAATACAGAAAGTGTTCAGGGTTATTCCGGGAATGGTTATGCACAATATCCCCAGCAGTAAAGCCAGGATTCCCCGGTAAAGAATAAAATCCCAAACCGTGTGATGGACGAACTTATAGAACGAATTATTTCTTTCCAGCATGGAACACCTCCGTTTGGTTGAATTTTCTCTAACTAATTATTATGTTCCCTCAAACGCGAAAAAACAACAGCATTTCGCAATTAATATTGTTTTTTTGCTTAAGTTGACTATATTGGACGAGGCCGACAAAAGTCTTGCTTGACAGCGATTGGGACTCCCGGGACGGTTGAGACTTTTGAATTTAACCTCAAATTCCCAAGCGTCCCAAGTGTCTCAAAAGTCCCATTTTCTCAAACAATGATTTTTGTCGGGGCCGTCTATATTGGTGTTTTATTTTATGGTTAAATTTCCTGTTGAATTTGTTTTCAGGACATACAATGAGTTTGATTTTAGGAATAGAAAGCAGTTGCGACGAAACCGCGGCGGCAGTGGTCAGGAACGGTTCCGAAGTAGTCGGGGACTGTGTTGCCTCGCAGATCGCCTGTCACGCGGAACACGGCGGCGTCGTCCCGGAACTCGCGGCGCGGGAACATTTGGTCGCGGCCCGTCCGGTAGTAAATACCGCCCTCAAAAATGCAGGAGTCGGTTTCGGCGATCTTGACGCGGTGGCGGTTACCAACGGTCCCGGCCTGATGCCGGCGTTGCTCGTCGGTATCAATCTGGCGAAAGGCATAGCAATCGGCAATAATCTGCCGTTCATCGGGATAAATCATTTTACGGCGCATATTTACGCCGCTTTTCTCGACGGCGGCCGGGACGATTTGCGGAAAGCCGAAACTTATCCGATCCTGGCGCTGGTGGTTTCCGGCGGCCATACGGCGCTCCTGCTGATCGGCGCCGACGGCAAGGCGCGGCTGGTCGGGACGACTATCGATGATGCTGCCGGAGAAGCGTTGGATAAAGCCGCAAAAATGCTTGACCTGGGTTATCCGGGCGGGCCGGTCATCCAGAAAACCGCTGAACATGGCGACCCGCAAAAGTTCCATTTCCCGCGTTCCCTCACCGGGGCGGGAGGAAAAGCCCTACCTCCTCAACACAAACTCAATTTCAGTTTCAGCGGCGTCAAGACCGCTTTGCTTTATCATGTTCGCCGCGAGGAAGAAGCCGGGCATAAAATGGAAGGACGGCTTTTGTATGATACCGTAGCTTCGTACCAGGAGGCGATAATTGACGTTTTATGCCGGAAAACCGCTATGGCTGCGGAGGAGTACAATGTGCGGACGGTGGTTTTGTGCGGCGGAGTCGCCTGTAATTCCGTATTGCGCGAAAAACTGCCTTTGGCCTTGCCGAAAAGCGCTGAACTTCGGCTTGCCGAGCGCAAATACTGTACGGATAATGCCGCGATGGTCGGCGGCCAAGCGAATTATTATTTTGAAAAAAGTGAATTCTCCCCGCTCGATACCGACGCTTTCGCCCGGCTGCCGCTGATTTCGGAAGTCCCGTTCGTAAACTTTTAATGACAGAATCATTTAATTGAAAATTGAATGAATAATACAGAATAAAAAACTGATAACAGATAACTGATAACTGAACATTATGAACGTAATAATTTTTGATTTGGACGGAACTCTGATCGATTCGCGTCGGGATTTGACGAGAGCAGTTAATT
>JAQUOK010000518.1 GCA_028717165.1 Victivallaceae bacterium
CGCCTGGCAAGGTATCGGTTCCTGTTGCCCCCCGTTTATTCGGTAAAGGCTTATTGAATTTTTATGGGTGAGCAGCTTAGCTCCTTTTATTAGATCTTTCCATTTTATAATTACCGGTTCCGCTTTTCTCGGGAAGTCCAAAGTGTTTTCTATATAAAACGGTAGTCTGTAATTATTCTTTTCTGTCCATACTCCTTGAGCCGTATAAGGGATATCTGATGATATGGATTTTATTAAAAATGGATTTTTATTTAACCCTCTGGGATGTTTCTTTGCTTCGGCTATTTTTTCCCTTATCGCTTTATCGACATCTGCCACTTTCTGAAGAATACTTTGTTCTGTATGTGCCGCACCTGGTGATTCGACTATGAGGTGCTCATAACCAACTTGTCCATCAATCACAAAGAGCCTCCCTTTTTTTAATTCATCTAAAGTCCATACTCCCTTATTATCTTTATTCCTTATAATTTTGCACCGCGTTACACTAAAAATCTGAAATAAATTTCCTCTCAACCCAAGCGTGTCGGGGGCTATTGAAATATTTCCGGGGACCGAGTCTAGTTGTTTGTTAGCCAATGGCAAATCTCCCATTTGGTCGGTCGGTTTAGCTTTGCTGGCATCTGCCCTTGAGATAGCGGCCATTGGATATAATGAAATCAATACCCGGTTATCCTTTTTAATGACGGATTCGACATTGATTTTACCATCGGCTAATACTCCCGGACGACAATATCTTAGGACTATATCTTTTAATACTTCCAGCCACTTATTATCCTGCCTAATCAGTTCAGCGATATTAAAGCCGAGGTAAACCACATACCCTTTTCCCAGGCGGTATTCTGTAATTACCGGCTTCCCGTTATAGGCTGCCAGAGCTTTCGCCCTGCCGATCTCCAGCGCTTTGATCCGGATATTCTTAACCGGCAGGGAAGCTTCAGAAAATTTTATCTGCCCGTTCGCCTTCCCTTGCCAGACCGGTCTGGTACCCGTAATTTCAGAACGCATATCACGGGGATTGGTCAGATCGCGTTTACCTATTCCGACCTCCGCATCGGAAATGATGATCGTCCCGCCGTTCTTTGCAAAATCGAGCAATCCTTTGTAGGCGTATTCAGGAATTGAACACGCCGAATATTGCGGTATTATCAGAACTTGGTAATTCCGGTAAAAGCGGGAGTTCCTGACATCCGTCCGGTCCGTTCCAAAATATCTCGAAAGCCGTTCGAAAAGCTCATCATTGTCTTTATAGGCCTGAGGAGATTTTTCGGCAAAAAGGCCGATCAGCGCCACCGGGTAGTTCAGTATACATACGTCTGCTTTGCGTTCTGCGCCTTGCCATATTTTGGCCTGTTTGAACATTTCCGGAATTTTAACTTTTACCCAAGGATCATCCCTCAAGCGAGCATAAGTAAAATATTGAACCGGATATCCCTTTAGGTATAAAGCCATACTTATGGGTTCTGGATTTTTATACATTCCCATTAAAGAGTTCTCATAGTAATCCCCTTCAAAAACTCGCCAAAACCATGTCTGATTATAATCCGCAAGTTTGGAAAGACGGTAAGAATCCATACCCCATTTCCAGCCGCTGGCAGATTGAAAGGAAGGATAAGGCCGATTTATGACTCTCAGATTTTTCTTATGTGCATAATCCAATAGTCGCTCGCAAAAATTTTCATAAATACAATTTTTAAAAACAATATACCGCCTCCACCATTTATTCATCGGCTCCACCTTAAGCGGCATTTCAGTACCGTGATATTCTTCACCATATTCTTTTTGGCAAAAAGTTTTAAAAGGAGAAAGACAATTTTTACGTGAATAAAAGATTTCGTTACACCATATTTCATCCCAAAATATTATAATATCATTACCATATTTCTTTTTCCTTTCCGCTATCCCGTCGAGTAAACGAAATAGGCGTTCATTGTATTTTTTATCCAAAAGGTTTGCAATTCCTTTGTTTTCTGCCGAGGCTCCTCTGCGGCCTAGATGAAAACCGAAATTTATCATTACGCGGAAATTATATTTCTTAGCCACAGAGAGAAATTCATCTAACGCATTAAAGATAGCATTAGAAATGTTTTCCTTGTCTCCTTGGATTATTGAGGCAATAGGCGAAGAATTAAAAGATATCATATTAAAGCCATTTTTTTGGGCCATCTCAAAAATGGCATTATAGCCGTCCATTTTTTTATCTGCCTCGGTTCCTGTCCACAACCATGAAACTTTTTCGTTCGGAGAACAGGGCGAAAGCGGAATGTCTTCGGTTAGTTTTTCCTCATAGACCTCATACCGTTCAGGTCTACCCGGTTTTTCTCCGGCAGTAGTTGCTCCTGCCGCCAAGAGACTCATCCCTAGCAGCCCGCCAAACATCGCTTTGAATACATTGATCATTTTTACAATTCCCGGTTACCTAACAAGTTGCCTCTCCTGAAAAAATTTTGACTTTTTTCGCTCCGATTGATTTTGTCGTTTATTTTCATGATAACTTCTGTTTTTGTTACTCGCTTTTGTGTTTTCTGACCTTTGGGGCTTTCGAAAAACGGATCTGCTTAGCGGAAATTTTCTTCCTGACGTTTCCCGGTATCTGTTTTACCGTTTCATCTCTATTCCTGCTCAACTTTTTAGAGCTAAAGCTTTACGTAATTAATTGCGGTTTTATTTTCCTTTGTCTGAGTTTCTTGTTTTTATCATTAAATATTTCGTCCAATAACGCAATGCTTTGATAACCAATATCATAAAAATCAGAATAATATGATGTGATTTCATTCACCGTTTTGCGCCGAGAAAATATGGAAGCTATTGAAATATCTTCCGGTATCTTAATATTATTATCATGTAAGACATTCGATAAAGGGACTTCCAAGCTGGGGTCTGTGAGCAAAAGAGCGTCATGTTTTTTTATTTTTAAGAGATTGTTTTTGAAAAAATCAGGCAGGAGTTCTAAAGGCAACTCCATATCTTTACCATGAGTAATAATACTTTCTTTTATTCCCAAAGTCTTTACTGCCTGTTTATATCCTTCCACAATATGAAACTGATGGATGTCATCCCGCATTTCCCAGGTATTTACCACCGCAATATTTTTTTTCCCTTGTCTGTAAAAATACTTAACCGCATCAATAGCAGTTGCATGGCAATCAATATTAACAAAATTCACGTTTTTATTAACTTTTTCCGAATGGAGATTGATGCAAATAAAAGGAATTTCACGCTTTTTCAGTTCTGCAACTAATTCGTAAGTCGAGCGGTTGGGCATAACAACAATGATGCCGGCAATATGGGACCGCGTAAACTGTTTCCATGAAAAACTGTGAAACTTGTTATGCATTATC
>JAQUOK010000519.1 GCA_028717165.1 Victivallaceae bacterium
CAATAAAACGGTTGATATTCCTGCCGCGGTGCTGCTGGCAAAACTTGAACTTGTTTCCCTGGCCCTGTCGGATGATTCCAGTTATATAATCCTTACTTTTGAGGAAGGCAAACTGAATCTCCAGGCTTCAAGTTCGAATGTCGGAGAAGGCAGCGACTACCTTGATATTGATTATGATGATTCCCCGATCAATATTTCATTCAATCCTAACTTCCTGGCTGATCCTTTGAAACATTGCGATGCCGACAAAATAAAGGTTAAGCTCAATGACGGGTTCAGTCCGGTTGCGCTTGAGGCCAGTGACGGTTTCCTCTATGTGATTATGCCGATGCGGAACCGCTAGAAGTGCCATGGAGTTGTTTAATGATAAAACGTTTACTGTTAAACAACTTTAGAAACTACGAAAGTGCGGAAATAACATTTTCTTCCAGGAATATAGTTTTCAGCGGCCGGAACGGGCAGGGAAAAACCAATCTTCTGGAAGCGCTTTTTTTTCTCAGTGTTCTGCGTTCGTTCCGGACCTCCAAGACCGGAGATATTAAGAAAATAGGCTGCAATTCTTTCTATGCCGCCGCTGATGTCAGAAAAAAAAAGTGGGCTGAATTTATTGAAGTAAAATACAGCGAAGGCGGCAAACGCCGGCTCAGCATTGATTCATCCCCGGTATTGAAAGCCAGCGAATTCATAAACCAGATACGCGTGGTGGTATTTTCTCCCGACGATATAAATATAGTTACTTCTAATTCAGGGATCAGAAGAAGGTTTATGGATATGCTTATTTCCGTAATAGACCCTTTTTATCTTAATGCATTAAGGGATTACGGAGCCGCGCTAAAGAACCGTAACGCTCTTCTCAGGGATAATAAAGCCGATCTTATATCCATGGACGCCTATGAGGAAATAATGGCTGAAAACTGCTTTAAGATAATAAAAGAGCGTAAAAAATATACTGATATTCTGATAAAAGAAGTCAACAGACTGCTTGCGGAAATGGGCAACGGGAATATTTTCGGTATTCGTTACCGGGCGGAAATAAAAAATATTTCAATAGCTTTTTTCAGGGAAAAGTTTAAAAATGAGCGTTCCCGTGATTTTAAACGCGGATTTACTGCGTTCGGGCCGCAGTCCGATGAATTTGAACTTTTCTTTTCTAATATACTGATGCGTAGTTTTGCTTCTGCCGGGCAGTGCCGGTTAATATCTTTATGTCTGAAAATGGCGAAACTGAAAATTTTATGTGAGAGTGACTGTTCTGATCTGGAAAATGTCCTGGTATTGGTAGATGACGTTACCGGCGAGCTTGATGAAATTATGCGCGGTATGTTTTTTAAAGTGATAAGCCGGGCCGGGCAGGCGTTTTTTACTTTTACGGAAAAACCGGATTTTGATTTTTTCAAGGACTGTGAATACTATAATATAGTTAACGGGGAGGTGAAGAAAAAATGAAAGCAGTCAGCGTTGAACAGATGCGCGAACTTGACCGGCGTACTATTGAAAAGGCGGGTATTCCGGGTTTTGTGCTGATGGAAAGAGCCGGGTTCGGCAGCGGTGAAAAAATAATAGAATTTCTTGAGGACAGAATTAGCAGTGAGCATGTAAAGCGCTTCGTTATTCTTGCCGGCAAAGGCAACAACGGCGGAGACGCGTATGTTGTGGCCAGGTATCTTTATGAGAATACGGATATGGATATAATAATTTATTCGGTTTGTGATCTCGAAGAACTCGGAGATGATTCAAAGAAACATGCCCTTTTAATAATAAACAAAGTCAGTTGCAGTGTAAAGAAAAAATTAACGGATAAAGATTTCAGGCCGGGAGACGTCATTATAGACGGGCTGCTTGGAACAGGTATAAGCGGTTCTTTAAGGAAACCTTACGACAACTGGATAAAGACGGTTAATTCCGTGTCGGCGATAGTTATTTCTCTTGATATTCCGTCCGGTTTGAACGGAAACGACGGTTCTTTCGATAACCATTGCATAATGGCTGACATGACTGTTGCAATGGGGCTGCCGAAGACGGGATTGGTTTGCGGTAACGGGCCGGATCATTGCGGACTGCTGCGTTGTGTGGATATTGGCATTCCGCGGGAATATATAGATGAAACAGAAAATGATTTTACGATTTATTTTGCCGGTGACGCCGAAAAATCTTTGCCGCGCCTGCCGATGAGATCATATAAAAACAGTGTCGGTTCGGTTCTGGTTATCGGCGGGAGCAAAGATTATTACGGAGCTCCTTTTCTTTCCGCCCTGACGGCCCAGCGGGCCGGAGCCGGAATGGTGATTGCGGCAGTCCCTGAGTCAATTGAAATAATCCCGAAACTGACTTTATCGCTGATAGTAAGGAAAATCAAGGATAACGGTTCCGGTTATTTCGGTTTATGTTCCCTGGAACAGTTAACGCCTTTAATTGAGAGAAGCGACGCGGTTGTAGTTGGTCCCGGGATTGGAACGGAACGGGATACGTTTCTTTTTCTGCGGGAAATTTTAAAGGTTCAGAAACCTTTGATCATCGATGCGGACGCATTGAATATAATTGCTGAGTCCCCGGAAATATACCGGAAAAAAGATTCGAACATATTGACGCCTCATCACGGCGAAATGAAGCGTCTTCTTGAAGCCTTTGAACTTGAGCGTTTAAATGATAAAGGCCGGGCGGAAAAAGCCCGAGCCCTTGCTGCATGTCTTGATTCAATAATTGTTTTTAAAGGCGCCAGGACGATTACGGCTTCTCCGGACGGTCGAATAACAGTTAATTCCTCAGGGTGTCCGGCGCTGGCGACAGCCGGCAGCGGTGACAGCCTGAGCGGGATGATAGCGGCTTTCAATGCAACTCAACGGGAAGATTATTATAATTCGACGGCAGCGGCGGTTTTTGTCCACGGGATGACCGGGGAAATAAGCCCGTTCGGAAATCGGGGATTTATTGCCGATGATATTCACATGCTGGTGCCGGAGGCAATGTTAAGAATTTCGCCGTTTGCGTAAAATAATTAAAAAACGCCGTGTGCAAGTTTTTTTCGACATTTTCGCCTCAGAGAGGAAACTCAAGGGCGAGACTCTGTCGAGCCGCAAACGGTTAACGTATTTCGGCTCGTGAGGACACTCGCCCTCCTCCAGGAAATGTGTAATGCGGCGGCATTCGAAAACAAGCCGTATTCCGGCAGGCACAATAAAAAAACTTGCACACGGCGTTAAAAACGATTTTCGCAGTTATCACAGAATTTTGCATCTGCATCATTTAATTGTTTAATCTTAAACCTTCAGCTATGCTGATGGTCTGGGAAACGCTTTGCATACAAGAGAGAGTAAACAAGCCCACCCGGATGATATA
>JAQUOK010000520.1 GCA_028717165.1 Victivallaceae bacterium
GAAGGCGGACATATCAAATTCTGGAGTTTTAATACAATAGGCCGGCTTCTTGATAATAACGGCTTCGAAGTCATTTACAAATGGGGGTGCGGCAGAGTCCCTTATATATGGAAAAGCATGATTGTCGTGGCGGAAAAGATTGATCCTCTTGCCAAATCCGCCGCAGGCGAAATTGCAGCAGCATTATCTAAGGATCCTGGTGAAACACGACACTAGTGTCCAGTCAAGCTTGTATTTATAACAAAGCGTGCTATATTGTTCCAACCAGCAAGGAGGTGCAATATGCCGACAGTTTCATACAAGGTGACTTTGAGCCGGAAAGAACGCGATGAACTTCACGAGATATCGCATAGCGGTAAACGGGCAGTCCGAACGGTACTGACGGCCCTGGTGTTATTGGCGGTTGATCGCGGGGAATGTCAGACGGTAAAACAATCTGAGCGGGAAATTGCAGAAACGCTGCATATTTCGCCATGTAGTATAAACAATATTAAGAAACGGTTTGTGGAAGAAGGACTTGATGCGGCGCTCAAGCGAAAACCTATGCCGTCGAGAGGTAAAAAATATGATGGAGATTTTGAAGCACATTTAACCGCTTTGGCCTGTAGTAAAGCGCCGGAAGGGCATGCGCGCTGGTCATTGCGTTTGCTTGCCGACAGGGTAGTTGAGCTTCAGTATACAGACAAAATATCCCATGAAGCCGTCAGGCAGATTCTAAAAAAAACGAACTTAAACCTTGGCAAAAACATGAATGGGTAATCGCGCCTCGCAATAATGCCGAGTTTGTGGCGGATATGGAAAAAGTGTTGAGCATTTACAAACGTCCCTATGATGAAAAATATCCGGTAGTTTGTTTTGATGAGATGCCACGGCAGTTAATTGGGGAATCAAGAGCTTCAGAGCCGATGATTCCAGGGCACCCGGAACATGTCGATTACGAATATGTAAGAAATGGAACTTGTAACGTTTTAATGGCAGTCGAACCGCTTGGCGCTTGGCGGATGGCAGAGGTAACGAAAACCAAGACTGCCAGAGACTGGGCGCTTTTCACTGAAAAAATCGCGACGGTATTTTCCAAAGCGGAAAAGATTATTTTAGTGGAAGATAACCTTAATACCCATAAGGCGGCATCATGGTATGAGGTTTTTCCGCCGAAGAAAGCAAAAGAATTGATGGAGCGTTTTGAACTTGTTTATACGCCAAAACATGGGTCATGGCTGAATATCGCGGAGATCGAATTGAATGTGGTTTCCGGGCAATGCCTCAATCGACATATCGGCGATATCGATACGATGCGGCATGAGGTTGCCGCATGGGAACGAGAGAGAAATAATAAGCAGTCGGGAGTGGATTGGCAATTTACGGCAGAGGATGCCAGGATAAAGCTGAAGCGACTTTATCCGGTAATCAAATGACTAGTTTGTTACAAATACAAGCTTGACTTGACACTAGCTAGTGAAACTCCCCGTGGCAAGCCACGGGGCATCTTTCAGAGCAGCTTCCCTTGAAGCTGCTTAGGCCCTCGCTCCCGTTGACCATGCATTTTTATGTAGTTCTTAACGATTTCACTCGTCATGCGATCTCCAACAGTTCTTGCGAAATATCCATCTTCCCACAGCTCGCCAGCCCAAAGACGTCTTTTCAACTCTGGATATTTTTGAAACGTCTCTCGGGCACTTATACTTTTCATTTTCCTAACTACCTCTCCTATTGACATGCTGGGCGGAAACGATACCATCGCATGAATATGATCTGTAGTAACCTCTAACTCTAGCAATTCAATCCTATATTCCTCACAAACCCTTCCCAATATTGATTGTGCAAATACTCTTATCTCCCTGGTTTTGAATATGTCCCGTCTGTATTTTGGACACCATACCAAGTGATAAGTAGTCTCATATACTGCATGACTCGTTCGTTTTATCGCCATCCCATATCTTATCACCTATTCTCCGCGAGGGCAAATATGGATAAAGGGGGATGCACTCCATCCCCCTTTATAATCCCTCTTGGCAAGGATGGCATTCATCCCACGCGGCAAGCCGCGGGGAACTCTGCCATGTTTTTGTTAGATCAACAGGAAAATTTGTATAGAACTTTGTACTGCGCTTCCATGCAGAGGCCCCTGTTTAAACCTAAAATCCCCCGTTTTTAATAACGAGCTGTGATTTTTTGCTTATTTTTTACCTGAAACCATGTTTGCGGCTTGCTTTATTGTATAGTTATCGTATAATAACTATGGCAGTTAAAATCAGGAGGCCGGAATGAGTTATCAGGTGCGGCAAAAAATCCGCGGTAAGATATATGTTTATGAAGCCCAGGGAGTATGGGACAAGGAAAAACAGCAGGCCCGGCAGAAACGCCGCTACCTGGGAGTTCTGAACGAACAAACCGGAGAAATCGAAACTCCGCGCCGGACCAAATGGAGCAGCCGTACTACTCTGAGTTCCGGGGTGATTGCCGCGACCGAAAAGTGTTCCGAAGAAAATCAGTTGAAATCGTTGTTGACGGAGAATTTCGGAACTGACCAGGGGAAACGGATTTTCGCGCTGGCCAGCTATTGCGCCACGGAAAACGCCCCAATGTATCTCTATGAAAATTGGGCACATATGACTGACGGCATGAAAAACTGTGCAATGAGCAGTCAGGCGGTCAGCAAATTTCTCAAAGAACTTGGAGAGAATGAATCAGCCCGTGACGCCTTCTGGCGCCGGTGGGGCAATTTACATGGGAAAAACCGCAATCTGGTTTTTGATATCAGTTCAATTTCAAGCTATTCCACCGGCTTGCTTTTAGATGAGTTCGGTTATAACCGCGATGGGGAAAGTTTGCCTCAGATTAATGTCGGCATGTTGTTTGCCGACCGTCCCGGACGCCCGCTTGGGTATCGCGTCTATCCCGGCAGCATTGCTGATGTTTCCACCCTCAAAAATCTGCTGCATCAGATGAAATGCGACTATTCGCTTGTCCATTCACGACTGGTGCTGGATCGGGGGTTCTACAGTTCAGCCAATCTGAAGTCGTTATATGATGCCGGATATGATTTCATCATGCCATTGCCGCTTAAGCTGAATGCCGCCCGGACATTGCTCCGCGAAACCGCGCGTTCCTTTGATGACGTCGCCTCATATTTTCACTTCAATGACCGTCCGCTGGGACATACGGTGCGAAGCATTGAACTGGCGGGGATTTCCATGGAAGCACATATTTTTGTTGATTTCGAGCGGAAGACGGACGAAACCAATACCTTGCTGCGCAAACTGGCGCTGGTTGACCAGCGGCTGAAAACGCAAGTGTTCGTCACCGAAGAAGAAGCCGTCGCCTTCATTAATT
>JAQUOK010000521.1 GCA_028717165.1 Victivallaceae bacterium
ACCGCACCCTTTGCTCTTCCGGGGAAAATAGCAATCATTTAGCGGTTTTTCTTTGCTGATCGCGTCATGGAACTTGAACCATTCTTTCAGAGGCATTTTGACCAGGAAAGTCAGGACATTCATTGAAGTTGTAACGTTTTCGACTTCGGTTAAGACTGATTTCAGAAACTCATTGTCATTGGTTTCCCGGTCGCGGAGAGTTTTAGTTAACGCGGTTTTCATATATCCCTGTTGACGGGACAGCCACAGGATACCTGAATTTTCATCAATGATTTTAGCATCTCGTCCGGCCCAGCTTGCAAAAGGCGCATTGAGCGTATAATCAAAATTCAGATCACCGGCGTTTATGAGAATATCAACATAAATATTCTGCTTCAGAAAGTGTTCATGTGGAATATCTGTATAATGTTTTTCCTGAACTAATTCCGTGATTTCATCTTCTGTGGTTTCTCCGGCTTCAATGGCATTTGCGATTGTTTCGGTTTCCATGATCTTTTTCAGCAGTTCGGATTCGCATTCACATTCGCAGTTTTCATAACTTTCCATGATTTGCTCGTCGAGCGCTTCGCGCGGATCATCGGCTTGGCAGATTTTCAAAATTTCTTTATCGCTCAGTTCATCCCGATAATCCGCATAGATTTCCGTGTAAAACATTCCATCTTTATTTTTGCTGCATTCTACTTCAAGAACTTCACGGACAGCTTGTTTGATTTTATTATTCATGGGTACGGTTCAATTCCTTTATTTTGATTTTGAGGATTTTTTCCGATTACGGGCAGGCATTATTCCGGCAGCTATTTTCCTTGCAAAAAACACAAATACTGCTAATGTACTGATGTTGAATTACATGAGGAAATGAAAGATGTCATCAGAAATCAATGTTGAAAGCATGCGGTATCACTTAAAAGAGTTTGGGCATGTTTACACAATAGAACGGGAAAATCTGTTAAATACAATTTATTCCATGGAAGGAACGTATTCCATAGGCGAGCTTTTCCAGGAAGCTAAGAAACAGGACGCCATCCACGCGAAATCGACAATTCACCGCAATATAGGCATATTCCTTAAAGCCGGTTTCATAAAGGAACTCGACAGTTCCGGAAAACGGAAAAAATATGAGACGAATTACTTGGATTAGGACTATGATTCTTTACAAATATCTGGAAAATTTCTTTGTGTATGTTTTGAAAAAAAACAAAAAGCAAGTGGGAATAATTAAATGACTCCGTTAAGAATTTTTATAAGCAGTACACAAAAAGAACTTTCTGAGGAACGAACAGCATTAAGAGATTATATTCAGGGAGATGCTTTGTTACGCCGCTTTTTTGAAGTCTTTCTTTTTGAAGATATGCCTGCAGCCGATCAGTGTGCTGATGCCTGCTATCTGGATGAAGTTAGAAAATGTGACATCTATATCGGTATTTTTGCCAACGAATACGGCAATGAGGATGACAAAGGACTTTCACCTACACACCGCGAATTCAATCTGGCTTCAGAATTGGAGAAATATCGCCTGATCTATGTTAAGGGAACCGATGATACCATACGTTCTCCTAAAATGAAAGCATTGATTGCCGAAGTTGGTTCAGAACTTATTCGTCGCAGAATAAATTCATGTGAGGAGCTAATTGCCGCTGTATATGCCAGCCTGATTAAAGTTCTGGAAGAACGGGAATTAATTCGTTTTGCTCCGTTTGATGCTGCATCTTGTCGAAACGCTACACTGGATGATCTTGATAACGAGAAAATTATTCGTTTTCTTGGACTGGCCCGGCGCGGCCGGGGTTTTCCGTTACCGGAAGACGCTGAACCTTTAGAGGTGCTGACCCATCTGAATTTGCTGGATAACGGTCGCCCGACACATGCGGCCATTTTGCTTTTCGGTAAACAGCCGCAACGTTTTCTTATTACTTCTGAAGTAAAATGCGCGCATTTTCACGGCACTGAAGTAGTCAAGCCTATTCCATCGTATCAGGTCTACAAGGGAACGGTTTTCGATTTGGTGGATCAAGCTAAAGATTTTGTGTTGTCTAAGATTGATTTGTGGACCGGCACCCGTGCGGAGAGCACACAGGTTCCGACAAAGTACGAAATTCCTCAGGAGGTAGTATCCGAAGCTATCGTTAATGCCGTGGCTCATCGTGCTTATACCAGCAATGCCAGCGTACAGGTAATGTTATTCAAAGACCGGCTTGAAATCTGGAATCCAGGAACGTTGCCGCCAACACTTACTTTGGAAAAATTGCGAGGGCCGCATGCTTCCGTTCCGGCGAACCCGTTATTAGCTGAACCCATGTATTTGGTCAAATACATCGAACGTATGGGTACTGGTATTAGAGACATGATCACACGCTGCCGCAAGGCTGGTTTGCCTGAACCGGAAATCAAGTTGGATTCCGGTTTTTGGATAACTACTATTCGGCGTAAGCAATCAAGGGGTCAGTTAAAAACCCATGACAACACTCCTGACGGCACCAAGTCGGCACTAAGTCGGCACCAAGTTAAAATTATGCATAACTGCATCGAAGACAGGACTGTAGCTGATTTGATGAAGATAATCAAAAGATCTGACCGCACTAAGTTTAGGAACCAGGTCATTAACCCGTTATTGGATGCAAAACTTCTTGAAATGACTATTCCTGATAAACCCACGAGCAGCAAACAAAAATATCGTTTGACAGATAAGGGAAGAGAATTTCTGGAATCTGAAGATTGATAAATACGACATATTTCTGTTGACAAGTTTTACATTTATCAGCTATTCAGTCAATGAGAAGTCAGATTTATGTCAGAATTCCCCCCGGCTGATTGGTTCAAGTTGCTCAATCAGGCCGTGAATGACTACAAGCTCCATTTCACGTCCTTCCGTGTCGAGTTTGGTCTTGAACGGATATAATTCATTAACCAGCAGTTCGTCGGTTTCCAGCATGATTTCATCTCGGACTTTTTCCGAAGGATTTTTGATTTTGTTGCGTGTCAGGATTTTTTCCGCTTTTTCCACGATGTCGCAATATTCCGGATCGTCGCTGCCGTATCGCTTTAAAATGGCGTCGGCAAGATACTCAAGACGACATTCATCCAGCTCCGCCAGAAAAAGGAAAAAACAGTCATGGAAGATGCGGAACTTGTTGTTCAGGTAATTGACTGATCCGGCCAGTTTGAAATCCGGAAAAATCTCCCGATGGAATTCTTCAAACGTAACATTTGTATGATAGCGAAGCAGATTTTTCAAGGTTTGTTTGTGCATGGTTTTCTCCGTTGTTCAATGTTTATTTTTTCTGCCAGCATAAAATGTAACAGTATCCGTAAGATTTTTTACAGGAAGC
>JAQUOK010000522.1 GCA_028717165.1 Victivallaceae bacterium
AATTTTGCATAGTCCGGGACAGGGATTGGCTTTAAGCGAATAATGTATCCGGGTTTCCGGAAATGCCGTTTTTACCCGGCGGATATTTTCCCTTATTAGTCCGGCGTCGTAAAGGTAAAAGGGCATGCCGGCTTTTTCGATGATATTTTCGATCAGGGTTTTCGGCATTTCACTTTCCTTTGCGGTAGACTTTTATTTCCGACGGACATCTGAATATATAAAAAGGATACGGTTCCGAAACCACCGTGTCAACAGCAAACAAATCGCAATATACCCGCCCGAATCCGGCGCCGCTTTCGGCAACCATCATTACCCTGGTATCGTTTTCTCCGGCGATTCTGAGGATTTCAGGCAGAGAACCGTTACTGATAGTCATTCCGGTTACGATCGCGAGATCGGCTTCCGCCACCATTTCTCCGGTATGCGCCGCGCCGTCGGCGATAGTTACTCCGCCGAGTTCCCTGCCGATAATACCCCGGTCAAGATCGGTGGCGCTGACAGTCATGCCGCTGTCTTTAAGTTTACCGATAATACAGCCGATGGCCCCGACATTAACTATTTTAGGTCGCGCCGGGATAATTTTCCCGCGGCGCATATTCTGGACTTCGCGGCATATTATATCAGCGCGCTGTCCGGCTTTATTATCGCCGGAAATCAAAAACTTTTCATCCGGTTCCGGCGAAAGCGAGCCGTACATCGCATCGAGGAGCGCAACATTGACCGGGGAATATTTATCCGTAATCAGCTCGCGGGCATTCCTGCCGACCAGGGCATTAAGCTCCGATTTATGAATGCCGTTGTAAACGCTGTAGGCGGCGCCGGTCGCCCGTACCTGAAGCAAGGCCACATCATATCTAAACAGTCTTTCGTTGACAAAAGGCTGATAATTCAGATGCAGCAGCCAGGCTCCTTCCACCCGCATAGCATCGGCCGGAAGTTCAGCGGTAGCGGATAAAATCCATTCAGTTAATTTTTCGAGCATAAAAATATCCTTTTGTTGTACGGGGAGTTTTCTATAACCGCCTCGTTTTAGAAAATAGTCCGGAACCGTCCAAAAAGCAAGCGGCGCCCTTCGGATTATTTATTTTCCTTGACATAACCATACTGAAGCTATATGTTAACATTACTGCGGGTGTATAAACCATTTCGGGAGAAGATCATGGAAGAGTACTATGTGGATAAAAAAGCGCAGAGTAACGGGGAACACGTAATTCACGTTGCGACCTGTTCCTGCATCGATTCGGTTAACGACAAAGAAAACCTCGGTGCATTCTTCAGTTTTCAGAGTGCGGTTCAGGAAGCGGAAAGACGGGGATATACTGCCAACGGCTGCAAAATCTGCTGTCTTTCCTGTCATACGGAATAGCTTAAAAATAAATTAACTGATGCCCGCAGAACAGAGCCGTCTGAATTCAGGCCGGCTCTATTTTTTTAGCTTTTCTTTACTCTTAGGCAGGGATCAGCCTGAGTTTTTTCAATCGCTCAGCAGGTATTCCTGCTGGTTCCTGATCGCCTTGGTAAACTTTTCATCTTTGTGGGAGCTGCCCCGGACATAGTAGAAATAATAATCTTTCAGATCTTTGTCCACGCTTGTGACATGCCCGTCGACAAGGAAAATATTCGCAATGTTCTTATGGCGCATGGTTATATAAGGATCGCTGATACTTTTTATGCCGCTATAATGTATGTATTCATTGCTGCTTTCGCCCGATATTACTCCGCAATCTCCGCCTAATATGCTGCAGCTGGGAGAAATAAATTTTCTGAATGAAATCGGCGAAGAAGTGGTGTCCGGGTTTTGAACTGTCCCGAACGTTGTGAACCGGAAAGGATAGTCTCCCTTTAACTCGCAGGTAAGGGCATTACCGTAAGACGCGGCTCCTTCCAAAGTAGAGACTTGTTCCTCAGGACAAAACAGTATTGCGGCATTTGAGAGGTAACCTTGTCCGAGAGGCGCATTTTGCCAAGCTATTTTATCAGCGTCACGATAAGGTTTTACTATCGAATCTTCCGGCAGCATAGCCACGGACCATTCAGGCCCGCCATAGGCAAATTCGTTGAAATCGGCAACGTAAAGCAGATAGCTTGCGCCGATCTGTTTCTGTTTGTTAATGCAGGATACTAATTTAGCCTTTCTCCTGGCATTTAAGAGCGCCGGCAGCAATATCGCTGCCAGAATGCCGATGACCCCTATCACCATGAGCAGTTCGATAAGTGTAAATCTATGTTTTCTCCTTTTCATTTTTCACTCCCGCTTTTATATATTTTATGAGAAATATTTTCGCTTATATATATATTTTAACAGGAAAGAAAGAAAATTGCAAATTAAGCCGTAAATAAATTAAGATATAGTTAGGCTGTTCTTTCTGAATTGCCCGGGAGAACAACCATATACGCGCCGGAACTGGCGGGCGAAGTAATTGGAATCATGAAATCCGCACTGAACGGTTATTTCTCCAATGGAATCCTGAGTTTCGATCAATAGGCCGGCGGCTTTCTGAAGGCGGATGCGGATCAGGTAATCGATCGGCGAATATCCCACTGCGTTCTTGAAAGTGGCGATCAGGGAACTTTTCGACATGCCGGCCACTTTCGTAAGCTGTTCGATCTGCCAGTCCTTCCGGTACTGAGTTTCCAGCCTGCTGATAATTTTCCCTATCCGGTAAAGCGTCTGAGCTTGAGGAATTTCAATTTTCGAATACTGCCGGGAAAAAAGAACTATCAGTTCAAGCAGCATGCTGAGCATCAGGCTGTCATAGCCGGGCAGCTGTTTATCCTGTTCGTCACGAATCCGGTGAATAATGCTCTCAGCGTGCGCCAGCAGGCGGCGGCAGATTCGCAGACGGCTTTTAAAACGGTGTCGCCGCCGGTAAGCCGGTTCCAGCAGGAACATTGCATTGTAGCCGGCATCGTTCTGCAGGTTTTTGAATGAATGCTGCAGGCGGCGGGCGTCATACATGATATTATGCATGCTCAGACCGTGGCGCTCCTTGAAATAATGTCTGGTCTTGCCCTGAAAAACGAAAATATCACCGGCTGATACCGGATAATCGACGCCGTCAATGGAATGAATCCCGTAGCCCTCGGTGATGATTACCAGTTCGGCAAAATCATGCCAGTGATCAATATCCGTCAGGTCTCCCGGATGCTGGTGATGCTGGTCGCCATGAATGCTCCTGAGAGCGATCGGATAGACGTTTTCCCTGAAAAAGTCTTTGCTTAATGCCTGTATTGCCTTCATTTTTCAATTTTTTGGAATATCGTGCTGTTTTTTAATAATATCGTTAAGGTTCGATGAAAAATCAAATGCTATTCTAATAT
>JAQUOK010000523.1 GCA_028717165.1 Victivallaceae bacterium
CCCGAGCAAATGAAGTGGATCACTGATTTCCAGTATGTCCGGGGAATAAATATCACCACCATGAGCTGTTATCAGTTTTCGACCAGGGCACATTTCATGGGCTGGGGCGGGATAAAAGGCCCCGCCGACCCGCTCTGGAAGCATATGGACCTGTATCACCGCTATACCGCCCGGACAAGCTATCTGTTAAGCCGCGGGAAACCGGAAGTCGAAACCGCCGTCTATTATCCGGTAAGAGACCTCTGGGCAGGCGGTCCGGAGTTGAAAAGCATCGCCCACGGCTATGATGCCCTGGCCGGGGCGCTGCTGGAAAACCAGTGCGATTTCGATCTGATCGACGACGATCTCCTGGAACGGCAGTCGACCCGGGCAACCGGCGGCCGGCTGCAGGCCGGGAAAATGACCTATCACACGGTCTGCGTTCCGAAAACGCGCTGGATGACGGCAGCGGCGAAAGCGAAGCTGGAAGAATTCGCCCGGAACGGCGGCACCCTGCTGTGGTTCGGCAATGCCGGTTCCGGACCGTTGAAAAGCATTGCGGCGGAACTTCGGCAGCTGAAGCTGCTGGTCAAGCCGCTGTTCCGGGCGGAACCAGCTCAGAAGGCGCTCCGGGGCTGCAAGCGCCGGCTCGGGAACGGCAGGCTTTATTTCATCACCAATGAAGATATCCGCAAAGGACTGAAATGCACGGTCACTTTCAACGAAACGCTGCCGCCGTTCCGGCTCGATCCGGAAACCGGAAGCTGTTTTCCGGTAACCGGGGCGGTCCAATCCGGGACAAGCTGTTCCATCCCGCTGACCCTCGATTTTGCCGGTTCCTGCGTGATCCAGTTCTTGAAAATCACATAAAAGAACAGTGCGGCGATACCGTACATGGTAAATGGCTTGATTACCCAGTTGGCTATCCAGGTCACGAACAATCCTTTGGGATTTTTTCCGATATTACGAATACTCTCGAAATCGACTTTCATCATCATCGGGTAAATCATCAGCCAGATTAAAATGGCAATCGGAATGGAGACTTGATAATATTCAAACTTGCTGAGAAACGCCGGAAATGCCGGGATAAATTTGCCAATCAGCACTCCCGCCACCATACACAAAATCACCCATACGGTTAGATATTTCTCAAAAAATCCAATTCCCGAACTTTTTGTCTCACTCATTTTTGCGTCCTTTTATTTTCTTTTAATTATTTGTGATTTTCTTTATGACCGTAAAAACGGAAAGCGGCACACCAAGAGCCAACATACCATTAACACCGCGTTGTTCCTGGTCAAATATGGCGAGCCATTCCTTTTTAACGCTTTTCTTGCTATTGGCAGACAATAAATGCGAATAGTAAAAGAATGGCAGCAATTGTGTTGTCAGATTCTCCAGTGTGCTATGCAAAATCACTTCAAAATCAATAATTTGCAGTTCATTTTGAAAGCCGCCGTTATTGGAAAAAATGTGTTTTATTCCGCCGATGCGTTCGGCGGTGACAGACGGCAAGCCGATTCCCGGAGAAATTGTACCCGCTCGATACCTTGTAATCTGCTTTGTGCCAAATTCAGTTCACTTTTGCTCAAGTCTATGCCGATCACTTTGCCGTCCGTTCCGACGCGTGGGACTAACAATTCGGTCAAACGGCCGCTGCCGCAGGCAAGATCGACAACCGTCTTGCCGTGCAGCGGTTCTGCCGCGTCACAGAGTATTTCGTAACTTGATCGTCCGTCCGCCGTCCGTCCGGTATCCAGTACGGTTTCGGTTATTCCCGGAACCGCCTCATGAACCGCCATCAGGAAATCGATTGCCGGATTGAGCGATTCCGTTTCATTTTGATGTTTGTTCATTTTTTGCCGCAACAACCTTTGGTTGATTCCCGTTGACCGCAACATGAATCGGACGATACGGGTTTATTCCCGCAACCGCAATCGGGACATTCTCCATCCCAGCGTAATAATGCGGTGGCGCAGCCTACTCCGGTCTGCACTGTAATTGCCCTGGCGCGGCAATTTTTTGCACACGCGCCGCATTCCAGACACGCGTCTTTTACCGCAACAAAAGCTTTATGGTCTTTTACGGCGATTACACCGCGCGGACAGACATTCAGGCAGAAGCCGCAACCAGTACACTTGGCGGCATCAATGTTCAACGTTACCACATTTTTCAAATATAGGAACATAGTTTTATCCTTATTTTATACTCTATACGGTTGAAATTTTAACCGTATAGAGTATAACAGCGATGGCAAAAGCAACAGCAGTATTCCGGCAACCGCAGCAACACATTGAAGCCGAAAGCCGATTCTGGTTTCGATTCGAGTTCCGGACAGCGAGGTATACGGCGAGGATCCGGTATATGCCAGCATCAGAAAGGATGATATACTTAAAGTTAGCAATATCCAGCCGCTGGATTGTAGTGCATCCACCGAATTTTTGACCGGGAGCAGCCCTGCCGGGAACATAATGCCCAAGGCCAAAAGGCCCGAAAAAACTCCCTTGACCGCGAAGGCCCGTCCGGGAAGCCATGGGAATAAAACCGGGCCCAATAGCGAACCTCCCATAAAGGCGATTACCAGGCACAGACCGGATTTGACTAAGTTGAACAGTCCGTAATTCCCGGAACCAACGGCGGCGGCCACGGAACAAACGGCAAATAAGGCCAACAGCCATTTAGCCCAATGGACGACTTCCACCGGAACTACCGCCAGGCGTTCAGCCAAGTTGAACGTAACAGTTCGCATGTCCTTCGTCGCCTTCATTCCGGCGACCATGAATTGCGGCAGGGCGTTCGCCCGAACCGGACCGTAAACAACCTTAAATCCACTGACGGCAAGTACCTCGTGGGCGGCTACTCCAGTTGCGCCCAGCTGGGGAACGATCAGAGTCCGATGCGTTACCAGTTCGGATAAACGGCACCCGGCAATTCTGGAAACCAGCTCACCGGTGCCGAAAGTTCCCTTGCCGGCGGCGCACCAGACGTTGACGCCGTTGGTGTCGAGCACCAGCATCCAGGCATCGATCCCTTTGATGGCCCGGCGCAAATGATCAATGGTGAGCTTGTAATTGGATGTCACCATGACCGGGGATTCCGCGGTTGGATTGCCGGAGGCGTAAAGACCGGGAGAGACGACATAATTCATTCGGCCAATGCCCAGCCTCATGCGCAATGCGCCAATCCAATCGGACGATTTCCAGTCATTATCGATGCGCCATACTTTTCCAACTGGCGTTTCTAAAAAGCCAGTTGTGAATGAAAGTCCGGTTTTTTCGCAACAACAAAATGGCGTCTCCATTGCTGCGGCCATATTTTCGCGCTCAGATTCACCGCAGTTG
>JAQUOK010000524.1 GCA_028717165.1 Victivallaceae bacterium
GGGCTGATTAGGTGTTAGATTATAAAAACCGCTAAAATTTCAGGAGAACGGATGGAAGCTGTACGAGACTTTGAAAAATCCAATAAATTTCATTTGATCAGTTCAAACCGCCTGGAAAACCTGACTGCTGATCTTGTTGAACGCATGAATACCCCGTGCGGCAAAGCGGTTCTCGCTCCTGAAACAATTATCGTCCAGAGTTCCGGAATGGAACGCTATCTGCGTTTGAAAACGGCTGAAATCCAGGGTATATCAGCCAACCTGGAATTTCCGTTTCCCCGGAAATTCGCTTCTGAATATGTATTCAGACCGCTTCTGGACGGAAAAAAGGAAAATTCCCTTGATCCTGGGGAACTTGCCTGGAATATCTTTAAAATCCTGTCTGAAGCCGCTGTAAAGGATGCTGATTTCAGGCCGCTGCGTTCATATCTTGCCGGTGATCCGTCCGGGCTTAAAGCCTTTCAGCTTTCGCGGTGCATCGCTAACCTGTTTGAACAATACGCGGTTTTCCGCCCGGATATAGTACGCAAATGGTCTTTCGGCAATAATCCTCTGCGGGAAAATCCGCATGGCGTCTGGCAGGCTGAACTGTGGCGGAAAGTCGTTCCGTATTATAACGGTTTTCATTTTGCCGACCTTTATTTTCACTTTCTGAAATGTGCTTATCCTGAAATCTACGGCGAATCCGCTTTAAAAACGCCGGATTTTTCGGCATTGAAGGAACTGAAACGCATATTCCTTTTCGGGTTTTCGGCAATGGCCCCGGTTTTTCTGGATCTGTTTTTTGCGGTTTCGAAATATGTCGAGGTTTATTTCTACTATCTGAACCCCTGTGAAGCCGAATGGCAGTACGACTTAAGCGAACGCGGCCGGCTGCATCTGCAGGTTGAAAAAGCCGATTTCCGGCTTGAAGACGGTTTCGGGCAAGGTAATGTCTTGCTGGCTTCGCAGGGGGGGCAGGGAAGAGAGTTTTTCGCCCTGCTGGGGTCCTCTGACGCGGATCCGGAAACCTGTTTTAATGACTGTGCGGCGGCGGAAAGCCTTTTGCACAAAGTACAGCGCGATATTCAACTGAATGAAAATCCGTCCGGGGAAAAAGTTTTTCCGGGCGATCGCAGTATCCGGATACATTCGTGCCATACGCCGATGCGCGAAATCGAGGTGCTGTTTGAGAATTTGACCGCGATGTTTCAGGCCGACCCGACGCTGCTGCCGAAGGATGTGCTGGTTTTGACGCCGGACATCAATACGTATTCTCCTTATATCGAGGCGGTTTTCAAATCCCGTGACGAGAACGACCCGCGGCGCTTTCCGGTTGCGCTGGCCGACCGCAGTCAGGCCGGGGCGTCCCAGGAGGCGGAGACGTTCCTGAATATCCTGAAAATATCCCGCAGCCGCTTCAAGGCGTCGGAAGTCCTGGCGATCTGGGAAGCCCCGGCGGTTGTGAACGCGTTCGGGCTTGACGAGAAAACGGCGGCGCTTGTCCGGCAATGGATTATTGACGCCAGGATTTTCTGGGGCGTGGACGGGGAGTTCAGGGAGGAGACCGTCGGCATTAACTACAGCGAACAGTCCTGGCGGCAGGGGATAGAACGGATCCTGGCAGGCTTTGCCTTTGGCGGTGAAGCCGGGGACAGCGGCAGGACTTTCACCATTGACGGACAGGAAATATTGCCTTTTCATTGTTGTGAGGGCGACAGCGCGGTGTTGTTCGGCAAACTGCTTGAATTTCTGGAAGCGTTATTTACGTTGCGGGTTCAAATGAAGAGCGACCGGGACATCGAACCGGGAGCTTTTTCCGCGGACTGGTGGGATAATATTCTCAATGGCATAATAGACGGGTTTTTCCCGGAATCCGCAGCGGCCCTTTTGCGCGCGGCGGTGAAAGACGTTTTGGACGCGGCCGGGAATAGCGAATATGACGGCGGCATAAGTTATGAAATTATTTATGACGAACTGTCCGCGTTCTTTGAGAAAAGCGCGGTCGGCGGCGGTTTTCTGCGCGGCGGGATAACTTTTTGCGAAGCCCGGCCTATGCGCAGTATTCCGGCCAGGGTGATATGTATGCTGGGGCTGGATGAGAAAAGTTTCCCGCGCCGGGAAAAACATTCGTCATTCGACCTGTTGGCGGACAAGCCGCGCCTGGGCGACCGTTCGGCGCGCAAGGATGACCGCTATCTGTTTCTGGAAGCCCTCCTGTCGGCACGGGATTGTTTTTACCTGAGTTATGTCGGACAGGGGGTGAAGGATAACGAACCCCGCCCGGCAAGAGTGGTTTTGTGCGAACTGCTCGATTATATCAGCGAAAATTATGCTTTGCCGAAAGCGGAGCTGATTACCGAACATCCGCTTCAGGCGTTCAGTTGGAAATACTTTATCACTGAAAATTCCAAAGCCGGATACTGTGACAAACTTGGCATGGAAACCGCCGGTGATCTGATCTCATATTCAGTTGAGGACGCGGAACTGGCGCGTTTGCGCTTTGCCGAACCCGCAACCGGAGAATTTGCCGGCCGGGAATTGCGGACGGTACCGGAGGAACTGTACAGAATTAATCTGGATGAGCTGTGTGATTTCTTTTCCGACCCGGCAAAATATTTTCTGTTGAGATGTCTCGGGACAAATCCCCGGATAAGGGATTTGCCGGAACTGGCGGACTGCGAAAGTTTCGGGATAGAAAGCGGTCTGGAAACTTACAAGCTGGCTGAAAATATTATCAGGAAATACCTGACGGAATGGGATAAACGCGACCGGAACGAACTGAGAGAGGAATTACGCAGGCGTTTTCAGTTCGAAGGGCTTCTGCCGCTCCGGGCGTGGGGGGACATTGAATTTGAAAAGTTCTTCGCGGGGTTTGAACCTTTTGCAGAAAAACTTAGCGTTGCGATCAGGGAACCCCTGCCCGGCGTCAGCGGCGAATGCGCTTTTGACAACGGCGTTTTACTGCGGGCGGAATTCGACGATCTCTATAAAATAGATGGCCATATCTGCCAGTTACAGTTCAGGTATTCAAACATTAAGGCCGGGCATTTAATTCGGGCCGCAGTATATGAAATAGCCGCAAAAGCCATGGGAACAGTTCCGGAAAACGCTAAATTGCGTCTGGTAGGGAAAGATGCGGAAAGGGAATTAAGTTCTGAAAACGGCTCGAAAAAACTGGCGCGTTTGACGGAAATATATCTTGCGGGACTGCGTAAGCCTTTGCCGTTTTTCCCGGATACGTCGCTGGCGTACGCGAAAAAAGGCGATGTCGGCAGTGCGCTTCGCCAATGGGAAAGCGGCGATTATCATACGGGTGACGGCGATAATCCTTATATAAA
>JAQUOK010000525.1 GCA_028717165.1 Victivallaceae bacterium
ACCCGGGTTTCGAGGCCGCAGACGCCGCGGACATTGAGTTTGTCTGCCGCGTTCAGGAATTCACCGGCACCGTCAAGCACGTCGAAATCGACGATTCCGGCTGCGAACCAGAGGTTTTGGCATCCCAGCCAGGCTATATATGAGGGAGAATAGCCGTAGCCGTTGTATGAACAGAAAGTATGACAGTGCAGATTGCAGGAATGTTCCCTGGGGGCCGAAATAATATTTTCCCAGTTTGCGAAGTCCCGCAATTTGTTCAAGGATTTCTCCCGCAATTCCGAATCGAAACTGTTCAGGTCGGATTCCAGATTTTCTATATCCTGACGGTCAAGCATTGTTTTTTCCTGTTTGATAGACGTTAAGACTACAAGTTTAACCATAATATAACGGCGGAATTATAAAAGTCTATCGCTTTTATTCCGGTTTTATAGAAACGACCGTACCAAGACAGCCCTCCCATAACTCGGCAGGCGGGGAAGACACCACTTTGGGGAGCCTGAGCAGAGCGAAAGGCAAAAACACTTTTTCCCAAAAGTATTTTTTTCAGATGCAAAAAAATATATAAAATCCCATGCCTGCTTGCAAATTGCGTTTTACTGAATTATTTTTTTCATCAGCCGGTATACTGCCGGCAATCAATCTTAACAAAAGGAGATCAGTAATGGGTAAGGTGATCAGCAGAGTCCTGGCGGTATTCGCAATAGCGTTGGCGGTAAGCATGAGCAGCGGCTGTGTAGTTGCTCTTTTAGGACTGGGAGTCGGCGCCGGGGTTGCCGGAACGGCTTATTATGAAGGCAAACTGACCGGAACGGTCGACGCGAAACCGCAGCAGGCGCAAGCTGCGACGGAAGCGGCTTTCAAGGAACTTAAAATTCAGCAGATCTCATCGATCGGAGACGCTCTCAAAGCCAAAATAGTCGGTAAGGCCGAGAAAGATTCCACCGTGACCGTCAGTGTCGAACTCCAGAAAGACGGAAAAAGCAGGATCGGCATCCGGGTCGGCACCTTCGGCAACCAGGAGCTGAGCGAAAAAATATACAGCGAGATCAACAAACAGCTTTCCCCAAAAGGAACCGCAAAATAATTTGCCTTCCGGCTGCTGCAGAATTGACGGGAAAGGAAATATTCAAAAATCCGTTCCCGTCTTTTTATTCTCAGTCTTAGCGCCTGACAGAAAGCAATAACAGGGGTTTTTGGAATTTTTCTCTTCAAATCTTTTGCCTTTTTTTTAAAACTGCTGTATTGTTTCTATCTCGCAAGATACTATTTTCAAGGTTCGGAACGAGTTATTGGAAGGACAGTATGAGTTTTATTAATCTACAGGTATTCTGGTGGATTCCGGTAATTTTGATTTTTATGGGGCTGCTGTTCTGGCGGGCCCGGGTACGCCGCAATAACATAATGTGTCTCATCCTCGGGCCGCGCGCCGAAGACCGCACGCATGTAAAACTGTCGCTGGCAAGACGGTTTTTCCGTTTTGTCCTGCTCCTGTGCGTAATGCTGATGCTGATCATGGCGATCGCCCGGCCGACCTGGAAACTGCAGCCGGTACCGTATCAAACCCGCGGCCGCGATCTGATGGTTCTTTTTGACGTCTCCAAAAGCATGCTCGCCCAGGATGTGAAACCGTCCCGCCTCGCCCATGCGAAATTATTCCTTCGCGACCTGGTAACCCAGGCCGGTTCCGACCGCTTCGGGCTGGTGGCCTTTGCCGGCGACGCTTTTCTTGAATGCCCGATGACTACCGATAAAACCAGTTTCATCCAGTATATTGACGAACTCGATACCCAAAGCATTCCGCTCGGCGGCACCAACCTGCAACTGGCGCTTGAAACTGCGATGAAAGCTTTTGACGCGGCCGAAGGAAATAACCGGGCCATCATCCTGATAACCGACGGCGACGAATTGACCGGAAACAGCAGACTGGCTCTGGCACACTTGAAAAAGACGAAAATTCCGCTTCTGGTCGTCGGAGTCGGGAATTCCGCAACTCCCGCTTTGATACCCTTGCCGCAGGAAAAAGGTCAAGGCGTCAAATTTATGCGCGACAAACAGGGCGAGCTGGTCAAAACTAAATTGAATGTCGCTTTAATGCAGCAGCTGGCGAACAGCACCGGCGGTTGTTTTGTTCATAGCGCTACTACGAATTTCGGCCTTGATCAAATAGAGGCCGGGATAAAAAAACTCCTTCCGGAAGACCTGGAAAAAGGCGAAAAGACCCGCCCGGTGGAACGTTTTTATTATTTTCTGACCTTCGCTACGATTCTTCTATGGCTGTGGATGCTGATCTCCGAACACCCGAGCAGGAAACGCCGGCCGCTGACGAAGCCGGCAGCGGCTTCTATCGCCGGTATCCTCCTGTTTGCCGCCCCCGGCGCAGACGCGCAGGAAACGCTGCCGGGAAAACTGCCTGAATCAGCTTTGAAAAAAGTTCAGGAGGCGCCGGAACCGGAGCCGGAAATAACCGATCCGGTAAAAGCCTACAACCAGGCCCGTGAAATACAGTTGAAAAAAGAAAAAGGGGATTCGGCCAAACTCTACGAAACCGCAATCAATCTTGCCGATAAAAACCCGGTGGTGCGGATTAATTCGTTCAACAACCTGGGCGTGGAACAGCATAAGAAGGCCAGACAGGAAGTAATGCAGGCCGTCGGACAGGTTAAACAACAGAATCTCGACGGCGCAATCAGCCAGCTTGAGGGAGCCAAGAAAGTACTCGACTCAGCCGAGGAAATGTATATCAAGGCCATGAGTACGAAAAGCCCGGAAAGTCGTGACAAGAATAAAGAAGCGCAAAAGCAGGATGCAATCAATGAAACCGCAGTCAATCAACAGTTGCTTTTGAATGACCGGACAATGATCGATAAACTTATAAAAAAGATTAAAGAACTGAAAAAACAGCAGGAAAAAGCCCGGAAACAAACTCAGAAAGCTCAACAACAGCAACAACAGAAACAACAGCAGAAACAACAGCAGGAGCAGCAACAACAGCAGGAGCAGCAGAAACAACAGCAGAAGCAGCAACAACAGGATCAACAGCGGAAAAAACCTGATGATGAGCTGAAAAAAGCCCAAAATGAGGTTGATAAACTGAAAAAACAAGCGAATGACCTTGGCCAGAAAAAGCTGGAAGAACAGGCGAAAAAAGCCAAAGAAGAGCTGGATAAAGCTGAAAAAGCAAGAGCCGGAGATGAGGACAAGAAAACGGAAGAACACATAAAGAAAGCTCTGGAACAACTTCAGCCCAAAGCTCAGGATAAAAAAAATAAACAGAAAGATAAGAAAGGCAAAGGGCAGGAGAAAGATAACAAAG
>JAQUOK010000526.1 GCA_028717165.1 Victivallaceae bacterium
AAAGATTTTTAGCCACTCTCCGGCTAAGCCGGAGGTATTTTTGCCCTTAAGGAGGACAAAAAAAGGCGGCGCACCGCTCTGCGGCCGCCGCCCGGAAAAAGCGGTTTACGTATAAGCTTCATCCAAAGTTCCTTCTGCGGTTCCTTCCTGAGCCGGAATGTCCTTCAATGAAGTTTCCCCGTGATGCTGCTGTTTTTTGTCAAGGTACTTCCGTACCTGGATTGCGATTTTGTCCATTACTGAATCGATGGCCTCGTACATGTCACGGGTGGTCACGTCAGCTTCGATAATGGAATTTTTAAGACTTACGACTACTTCCGCCTTGCAGCGGTTGGCATGTTCTATGTCAAGGACCACGCGAACCGTGGAAATTTTCAGACGGATATTTCTGAGGATTCCCTCAAGACGTTCATTGATTTCTGATTTCAATGCCTCAGATACGGTGAAATGACGTCCGGCGATAATAATTTGCATTATTAACTCTCCTAAGGGTTAAGGGTTTATATCGAAAATTGCGGACCAAGGTACACTTCCTTGGCTTTTTCGTCATTAACAAGAAATTGACTGGTGCCTTCGAGCATTATTTCGCCCTGGGCCATCAGATAAGCGCGGTCTACGACCGCCAGGGTTTCGCGAACGTTATGGTCGGTAATCAGAATACCGAGGTTCTTTTTCTGCAACTGCCCGATGATTTGCTGGACATCGTAAACGGCAATGGGATCGACTCCGCTGAAAGGTTCGTCCAGCATGAGGAATGACGGATTGGTGACGAGTGCGCGGGTAATTTCCAGGCGCCGGCGTTCGCCGCCGCTCAGGGTCATGGCCTTCTGTTTGGCCAGACGGGTCAGTTCCAGTTCATTCAGAAGCTGTTCCAGGCGTTCCCTGCGTTCCTGGCGGGAAATCGCGAGAGTTTCGAGAATTGCCATTATATTCTGTTCAACCGTGAGTTTCCGGAAAATGGACGGTTCCTGGGACAGGTAACCCATGCCGAGCCGGGCGCGCTGGTACATCGGGGAATGCGTGATGTCATATTTCCTGAAGCGCACGCAGCCTTCATCCGGTTTGATCAAGCCCATGACCATATAAAAAGACGTCGTTTTTCCGGCGCCGTTGGGGCCGAGCAGGCCGACTACTTCGCCGGCTTTCACATTTATGGAAACATTATTAACGACCCGTCTGCCGTGATAGGCTTTTACCAGATTCTCCGCAGTTAACAGGGATTCTTCTTTATTGCTGTTTGTCATATTATCCAACTAATCCTTAATAATATATTATATCCCTAAAAGCAATATATGCAATATATATTAGTTTTTATTTTCCGGATTCAGTACTCAGGGGACGAAATTTTTTAAAGTCCCGTCCTTTATATCGAGTCTTTCGCTGTCTGTCCAGAGGATGATTCTTTCTCCTTCCATGACCGTCGGTCCGCGCTGCAATGTGGGTTTATTTTTGCCTCCGGTCAAAGTAACGTTATGTTCGCTTACTTCATATACGGCCTTATCGCCGCAGGCTCTTTGCAGTTCGTCGGGAAGTTTCCTGGTCATGACGACTTTTTCCAGGCAGATAATTCTGGTCAGTTCCTTGGTGTCGCCGATAGCGATATGTTCCGGGATCGTATTAAGGCTGCCCTCCCGGTTTTTCAAGGCGTGTGCGGCAGCCTGGGCGGGCGTGATATCTTTGGCCAGCATTTTCATTTTTTTACAGGTCAGCTGGAAACGCGGCTCTTCGATTTTTACATTTCCGAGCAGGTCGGCGACATTGCCGGGAATATTCAGAATGGCGTCATCCGAACTTAACGTCGCCGGTGCGGTTTTCGGATCTTCGGGTTTGTTAAGCATGTAGACGCTGCCGAAACATTTAATCAGGTCGACTTCACGTTTGCTGCCGCCGCCGAGGCTGCCGAGGCTGGAGGCGAGTTTCCCGGCCGGCCGGTCCCTGAAAGTAATAACCATGCGGTCACAGTTCAAGGCGGCCCGCGGATCGTCCACCCTGACCGAACCGGTACAGACGATCCGGTTTACGTCTTTTCCGCCGCTGTCGCCTGATGAGATCAGGGACATGCCGGTTTCCGGCGGCTTTTTCGTTTTTTCCGGTTCGTCAAGGAATATTTTCATATTATCGCAGACCAGGTTCATCTGGGGGTTGTCGATTTTTACGCTGCCGCTGAAGCTGAGTTCATTGCCGCCGTAATTCAGATCGGATGAATCGGAGGTAACCGTAGTTTTTCCGGTTCCGCCTTTTGGGGATATGCTGTCCTGGTTTATGATGATTTTGCTGTTTTTCGTGACTTTCAGGCGGTTCTGGTCAAGCCAGACGAGCATTTTTTTCCCGCTGACGGAATCCGTACCGCTGATTATAAGCGGGCTGTTGCCGGAGAGAATGATTTTGTTTTCCTTGAGCGTGTACACTGCGTTTCCGGCGAGGGCCTTTTCATTTTTCTCGGAATTCATGCGGCGGATTACGACATCGCCGGTGCAGATTATTTCCTTGAGGTCTTTTTTGCCGGAAGCGGCGATGAGCGATTTTTCCAGATCTTTCTTAGGTTTCGCCCGGTCTTCCAGGTAAATAGTGATTTTATTGGAGTTCAGTTTGAAATCGGCGTTTTTGACCCGGACATGGCCGGTGAATACGCCGAGATTATTGGCATAGTCGAAATCGATGAAATCGCTGTTCAATTCAGTTTCTTTCTTTTCAGGGGCCTGGGGAGCGGTCATTTTGACCAGGCAGTTTTTAAATACCTGCAGGCGTTCGGATTTTTTCCACAAAATGATTTTTTCACCGGAAATCATGTCGCTGCCGCGGTAGATCTGCGGGTTTTTGCCGGTCAGGATAATTTGCTCATCCGCGGTTTTGTAGACGGCTTTGTCGGCAAAAGCTTTCTGTGAGCCGTTCTCCTGTTTTTCCTTATCTGACATTTTGCGGATTATTTTCACGTTGCCGATACAGGTTATTTGCGACACGCCGCCGGGAGTCAGGCCCTCATCCTGATTTTGTTCGGCTTTGTCTGTTTTATCCTGCTTGTTCTTTTTGAGGTCGAGTTCCAGACGGTCGCAGAAAATGTTGAAACTGGCTTCGTCAACTTTTACGTTGCCGGTCAGGGTTACCAGTTCCTTTTCCATATTTATGGTCATGGAATCGGATTTGGCCTTGATGACGGTGTCGCTCTTTTCTTTCGCGTCTTTTTTGTAAGAGCTCGCCCGGATAAGGATATCGACGTCTTCAAGTACTTTTATGGTCCGGGTGTTGAAATTGGCGGTGAAGCCGATGCCGTTAAGATCCAGTTGCGGTGAACGGAAAAATACTTTCTCATT
>JAQUOK010000527.1 GCA_028717165.1 Victivallaceae bacterium
GGGAACCTCGGGAATCTTAAAATCCCATATTTTAAGATTTACATTCACCGACACCGGTGGATGATTTTCGGCATGACAGATAACCTTACCTTTGTAGTTCCCGGGAACCGCATTTCCCGGCGTCCGGAATGAAATCCACACCGGTTGAATAAAATCCTTTCCCAATTCAGACGCTTTTCGGTTGAGCAGTATATCAGGCCAGCCGTCTTTCGGATAGGGCTCGTTGAAGGGCCCCGTATATGAACGTTCGTAGAAATAATTCAAACATCCTTTTCTCGCTTTTTTCGGAGGAAGCAGATACGCCTCGAAATTATAATTGAAAATATTTTTGCTCAGAACCGCACCGCTGTCCGAAACAAAATCCGTGATTTCGAATTTGCTTATTTTCAGGTTTTCAGAGTTTGGAATTACTACTATCTGGAAAGCGCCATATTCATTTTTGGCAACTGCAAGGTCAATTTTATTTTTCATATTAAAAGAATAAGGCCGGTCCCTGAAAATCTTTGTCATGCAGTCCAAGGTTCCCAGAGCGAAACCGGAATTGTTGCCGGTTTTACTGAATATTTTTTTCTTCCATGCTCTCATCCGGAGTTTTAAATAGTCCGTTTCTATTTTGTCAATATCGGCTTCCAGTTTTTGACTGTTATATTGATCAATATTATAAACAAGATCCTCTGAATTTTTTAAAAGAAGCATTAGCGCGCGATTAAGATCAGGATTGTTTTTCAGGATATTTTCGTAATCACTTACCATCCGATCGATATCGCCGATCCTTTTGTTTAAGGTATTTTTCAATTCGGATTTTTTATTGAAGGCAATATTTTTCGCGGCGGTTTCCTTGTCCGACAAACGGATATTGTCAATATTTACGGTGATAACGCCTTTTTCCGGCAGGCGTACCCAGAACCACAATTTCTTGACAGCCTGTATCTTTAAATATTTTCCCTGGCGCTTATCCAGTTCACGCAAATTTACCGCCAAATGGGTTCGCTGTCTGGCGGGAAGGTTAAAGCCACAGGACCCCCTGTTTACGACTACCGTAAAACGGACTGGCCAGTCTTGGTCGTTAAAAATATCCATTTCCAGATAGTCGTATGCCGACCAGTCTTCGGCCTTATCAAATTTAATTCCGCATGACGGATAAAATGATTTATTATTATTAAAAATAAATTTACCGGAATAATTGCCATCAGATACATAATCCCTTGACCGCTCCACACCACTGCCATAATGATCAGGGGGGGGGGCGTGTTTTTCAGAAAACCTTTTTATATCCTCGTTTGTTTCAAATGAAGATATCAATTTTGAATTTTCCCAAGAAGGATATTTTTTCAAATTGTTTTTCTGCTCTGCCGCTATGGTTTCACCATAAAGGAAACCTCCTAGAAAGCATGGCAATAATATGGTTTTGACGATCCGGCACAACAGTCTGGCTGCTTTAAGAGAATTACCTTGTGGAAATACAAGTTTTTTTTCAAATTGTTTTTCTATTTCCAGTCCTTTATGTTTCATTTTCATTCATCCTATCTGAATTTTATAGTTTTTGTGATTGTGTGTTTTCATGAACCTGTTTTTCTCGGAAAACCCCAAGTTTTTTCAAATCGTTTTAGCCTTTTTAAAATAATATTATCTCCCTTATTGTTTTGCGTTTTGACAACCTATTTGTTTATAGTTTTCCACTTATCTGTTCTGAAAGGAGAAGCAGGAAGTCCTGCTTTATTATATAAATTCACTAGAGGATTGTTCGCCCATCCGTATCTGACGGCTACAGGATTTTTGATATTCTTATTCCAAACCACAATTGTTTTTCCTTCTATTCTGGATTGAGCCCATAAAAATTTTTTATCTTCACCTGCAATCGCAAAACCTTTTAAATTTCTGTTCCCTTTTGGCATTAGCCCTCCATTTACATGGGAAAAGTAAAGACGTACCTTATTGGCTTCAATTACCATTCGTTCATATAAAAGGCCAGAATATATAATCTTTTTCCCGTAAGCTACCCCTAAGGCGATTAATGCCAGACGGTTACCGACTGGTCCCTTATCGCGCGGATGAAGACGTCCGTCCCCGCCGAGATCAATTGTAACCGCCATTCCTGTTTTAGGCAATGAAAGAGCCATTAATTGTGCTTCCCGCACCAGCGGCCAGGAACGAACTTTTTCTTCAACAGGTTCAGACTGTGCCTTTCCATAATTAGGAAGCTGTACGAAAAGAAAAGGAAAATCTCCCTGGTTCCATGCTAATCTCCAACTGCTAATCAGAGTAGAAAATAATTTTCTGTACCCATATCCATATCTGCCGTTTGATTCTCCTTGATACCAGATGACTCCTCTTATGGAATATGGTATCAGAGGACGGATCATGGAATCGTAACAGCGCCCTGGTAAACCAGGGTATTCTGAAGGTATATACAATGGGCTGGGTGTTTTTCTATTCATACTTTTTTTCGCTTTTTCTTCCCATTTTTTCCAATTCTCAAGAATACCGTTAAACTCTGTATCCGCCTTAAGTACTTTCCAGTCAATCCAAGCTTCCGCGGGCGTTCCTCCATATGAACAGTTAATCAGTCCGATTGGAACATTCAAATTTTTGTGAAGTTCTTTTCCAAAACAATATCCGACTGCTGAGAACTCGGAAACAACATTAGGATTGCAGATAGCCCATCTGCCACTGATATGTTTCGGAACTTTTTCGCCTTTTTTCCACTTGTACTTCGCCACCGTAAAAAGTCTTATTTCAGAATAATTAGCATCCACAATAAACTTTTTGGCATTCAACATTCCCGCTACTCGGAAATCCATATTCGATTGGCCGGAACATACCCAAACTTCCCCAATCAATACATTAGAGATTCGAATTACATTTTTTTCACCACTAACCGTCAATTCGAAAGGCCCTCCTGCCATTATTGGAGACAGTTTGGCAGACCAATTGCCGCTCTTGTCTGTAATACATTTTACTTTTTGGGAATCGAGATTTACAGTTATAGCTTCTCTGGGTTCAGCTGTCCCCCATATGAGAATAGCCGTTTCCTGCTGTAAAACCATATTGTCGCTGAATAAATCCGACAGATGCACCTCTCCATAAACGGGAGAAGAAAACATAGCAATCCACATGATAAAAGCTTGAATTACGGCAGTTGAAAACCATGATAAGCGGGAACTAGAGAACTTCACTTTCCGCTTCGTTCCACTGTTCGCTTTTATCATGACGTTGCTCCTACTTACTTATTGCTTGCTGTGTTAAACAATTAATGTGACCCCATCGGAAGGTCAAATCGGTAAACACTGGTACTTTGTAGTCAAATATTT
>JAQUOK010000528.1 GCA_028717165.1 Victivallaceae bacterium
CTTTGTCCCTCCGCCTCATCTTGCGATGGGAGGCAGACTACACGCCTGAAATGGATAATTGGCGTGTCCGGCACGTTTCAGCCGGATAGCATGCGATGCCTTACCCAGGCACGCGTTCGATAAGTGTAAAATTTGATTTTCCTTTCATGATTTACGTTCCCTTGGTTAGGATGTTAAAGATTGTTTGAAACAAGGAATATGGGTTGATTACGTGCTTGCCGCGTAATAACCCCTCTTGAAGGAATATGGGTTGATTACGTGCTTGCCGCGTAATAACCCCTCTTGAACATGGCCGCGGGGATATGGGTATTGCTTTTCTGAGATGCCGGTCAAACGTGATTATGAAGATGAGATCGTGACTTAAAACCGGGGTATCCGGTATTTTCAGGTAGAGAAAATGACAAGTTTAAAGGTGGCGTTCGAGTGATTTCATGCCTTAAACACCCGATTTTGCTGGTCGGGGTAAAAGCCTTCCGTTCCGGCCTGGTGTCGGAAAAGTTAGGCAGGCTGCGATTTTGACGTATCGTTTTCATGATCAACCTGAATCGATTCCGGCCTCCGTGCAGAAACCATGTTGCATGACGGTTTTGCACTTCGGACATAAATATGGCGATGGCGGCAGAAACGCAACCTGAGCCAATCGCGTCAGCTCCGCGGCATAAGCTGGAATGGAGCTTAAAATCTCCTTGGCCGCAGCGAGCATTTTGCGGGCCGCGGCGGCCCAGATACCGCCGTAGCGGATGCGTTGCACGCCTTTCGGCAGGACGTGCTGCAGATACAATTGCATAAATTCCACCGCCGGAAGCGTTCGTGTCCGCATAATCGGCGGACTGCCGTCTTCCGCGTTTTCCCGGTAACTGAAGGTGACGTTATCCCCATCGTAATCAACGATGCGCTCGTTGGCGAGAAAACCGCGCTGGGTATACGCCGCCAGATAATTGAACGAATTGACGCCGTCACCGACATTTTTTATGTTGACCACATAATTTTTGAAAAACGCCGCCCGTTGAACCAGTTCCGCTTCCGGCAACGTCTGAATTATGTCATTGAACTTTTTGCGGAACTTCCTTGCCAGCGGACGCCAGTGAAAGATGAACTTGTGTTTTCGCGGGAAATACCAGGTTTGGCGGTCTGGCGACAGCGCGCCGCCGGGCATCAGCACGTGGATATGCGGATGAAAATCGCCGTTGCGGCACCATGACTGGTAGATCATCATGAAACCGACGGTTCCATGCAATCGGGCCAGCCCCATTTCCAGCAGGCTTGCCGAGACGGCCCGGAAAAAGATTTTCACCGCTTCCTCCGGATTGCGCTGAAACACGATATTGAACTCGTGCGGCAAGGTGAACGTCACCATGAAATAATCAACCGGCAGTTTTTCTTTCATCCGTTTGTTTACCCATACGGCAATTTTGTGATGGCCGCATTTCGGGCAATTACGGTTGCCGCAGGACTGATAGCGGATTTCCCGGTATCCGCATTTCGGGCAGGCGCAGAGAATGCTGCGCCCCATCTCCGGGGTGCAGCATTTCATCATGTCGTAAACCACGCGCCGTATTTCCGGCGGAGCGTTGTACCGCCGGAAATATTCGGGATAGTGCTTGCGGAAAATTTCCGCGATCTCGACCATCAGCGGCTGAGATTATTCGCCAGTTTTTCCACCGCGTCCGCTCCGGCACGTTTGATTTTCGTGGTATAATGAGCATAGACGGAAGTGGTATTCAGGCTGCGGTGTCCCATGTTATTTTTGACAGCCTGCATCGGAGCGCCTTCCTCCAGCATGTGGCTGCAATAACAATGTCGCAGGGTGTGGATATTGATTTTTTTCCGGCAGCCGCTTTCGGTCACCGCCCGCTGGAGTACGTTCAGCAGAGTCTGGGAGTGAATCGGGCGGTCCAGTACTCCGCTACGCGGTTCGCCCGGACGGCGATGCGAATGATAGGCCGGAAAGAACAACTCCGGATGCCGATGCGACTCCCACAGCGCTTGCAGTTTTTGCGCCATCCGTTCCGGCAAGGGAACCTGCCGCCGCTTGCCGCCTTTGCCGAAAATCGACAACAACCCGCGCCGGTAATCCACATCGCCAAGTTTCAGGTTTAACGCCTCGGTTTCACGCAAGCCGCAACAGTAAATCAGTTCCAACACGGTACGATAGCGGATGTCACGGACGCAGCGCAACGCCGCCCGCACCTCGGCCTGGCTCAGGATCACCTTTTCCGGGCTGTCCTTCTTTGTGCGGAAGATATTCAGCGTCGGACGCTCCTGGCGCAGGGTCTTATCGTAGAGGAACAGCAGCGAACCGTGAATGATCCCCATGCTGCCATTGCTCAGATGACGCTCCTTTGTCTGGTAATTCAGATAAGCGCGGATTTCATCATCACTGATATCGACGGGTGATTTCCAGTAATACGCGCAGAAGTGAAGCGCCGCGCTCAGATACCGTTCCTGAGTACTACTGCTGAACTTGTGCAGCGCCATGTCCTCAATAAAACGGCGGCGCAATTTGGTTGAACCCTTGCGCATCCGCGCGATGCGTTCGGCATGTTCCGGAGAAATTACGATGCGTTTTGACTTTTTGCTCTTGCTTTTCGACGACCGGGAGGGTACTGTTGACTTATTCATGACACCTTTCCTTTCGGACTTCAGTCCGGGTTAATTAAAGGAAAGGTATTTTTTTATTCTCAAAATCCCAGTAAACTCACGAAAAACTCTGATTCATCATGATCCCAACCCGCCGCGGAGCGGCTATGTTCAAGAAAAAGGCCAATGTAAAAGTCTCTTCTATAATTGAACATATTATTATCCCGTAATTTGGCTATATCTACTTAATCTACGAGCAGTAATTGAACTGTCAAGCCGATAAACAGATAAAAGCCGCGAGTTCGCAAACTGGCAGGAGCAACCTGCTCCGCGACCGGGCGGTTAAAGGCTAAATTCATAGTAGCGCCGAGAGTCTTAAAAGCGGATATAAACTTTACCGGTCACGGTGCGAGGCCGCACGCGTGACTAATAAAAAGTCCCGGCAAGGCCGGTTGAATTCACTAAACAAATTTTTTCAGTTTTTCATCCCAGGCATACTCAACCCCGGTTTTTATCGATGCGGGATCTACCTTGATCGCCTTGAGAGGATTGGTGAAAGCCATCTTAAATATTTCTTCCGGACTTAAAAATCCCAATGAAGCTAAATAGTCGGCGCATTCCATGATCGTCGCGGAAGAACCCACCAGACATTTTTTGTCCGGATTGTGAAGGAGGCCGTTTTCCTCCAGCACCGCCCGGTTACCCAGAGTATCATAAACGCCCGGCGGC
>JAQUOK010000529.1 GCA_028717165.1 Victivallaceae bacterium
GCTCTTCAGTATCCTGACGTTCATTTCCGGCAGGACGCAATAGAGCGCGATAAATCCTTTCGGGGCGCCGTCAACATCATATACCGGGGCGGCAACACCGCCGAAAGGATGAAGTTTCTGGAGGTAATGTTCGGCGCCGTAACAGATAATCGCGCCCTTGTGGGCCATTGCCAGACTGACGGCGTTGGTACCGGCGGAATCTTCGCTGAGAATAATTCCCTTGCGGAGCCCGGCGGAGTCGAGCAGTTCCCCTATGCTCGGTTCGATCGCGGCGATATCGACGATTTCACCGGAATTGCTGCAGACGATTATGCCGAGCCGGGTACTTTTATCGACCAGTTTGACCAGAAAATCCAGAAGGCTGTTTATCTGGTTGAAAAATTCATCCCGGGGAGTGATTTCCGGGGAAGCTTTTTTAATGGGAAACATCTGCGGACTGAGGCCGCTTTGCCGGGACCGCTTCCAGCTTTCCAGCACCGGCTCGCGTACCGGGGGGCAACGCCCTTCCTGAGTAAAACTTATCCAGTCACTGTAGTTTGCGAATGACATTTTCCAACCTTTGGGTAATTTCTATAATAGTCGTTACTGAAAACCCTTTCAGATAATTAGAGTTCAGTTCCTTGTCTTATCAAACGCCGGTTTTTTATTGCAAGCTTTTCAGCTTGTTCTTATATTTCTCATGAAAAAGTTGCTTTAAAAATATTTTTCCCGATAAAAGCTTACAGTCTCTTTTGTTCATACTCTTCGTCAGTTTCATGTACGCGTCGGCTTTACAGCTTCGATTATGAAGCAAAACAGACTTTTTCAGACTATAATATACATCCGCAAAACTTATTACAGGACAGGAAAAAACAAAAATTTCTGAAATAAGATGAAAAAATGGTTCTGCACTTTGAAAATAAAAATTTCAAAATTCACTTGCTCAGGCTACCAGGTCGGTATCTTTTGGTGTCGCAAAGTGCAGAAGAAATGGTTCAAATTATTCTTCGGGATTCTTTACGCCTTGATACCATATTGCTTTATGGTATATTATGCCGCAGTTTTGTATATAAAAAAGGATGAATATGAATAAAATTCCGGACAGAAAGGAAATCCCGGAAGAAATGACCTGGGATATTGCGGCGCTGTACGCCGTGCCAGAAGACTGGGAGAAAGATTTCGCCGCCATTTCCCCGCTCCTCGACAAGTTTATGAGTTTTAAAGGCCGGCTCGCGGAATCAGCCGCGGTTCTGCGGGAAGCTGTTGAAGCGAATGACGCCATGGAAAGGCTTGCGGAAAAGGTTTATGCCTATGCTCACCTGCGGACGGATGAAGATACCGGCAATTCGAAAAACCGGTCACGGGAGGATCGCGCCCGGACCCTGTTCGCTGAAATATCCGGGAAAACCGCCTGGTTCGACCCGGAAATAATGGCAATTCCGCAGGCAAAAATGGAGGAACTGCTCGCCGCGCCCGAACTGGAATTCTATAAACGGAGCCTGGAGGAACTGCTTCGCGCCCGTCCCCATACCCTGTCGGAAAAAGAAGAGCGCATTCTCGGCTTGTCCTCCGATGTCATGGAAAACGCCGCCAAAACTTTCAGCATTCTGAACAATGCCGATTTACGCTTTCCTAAAATACCCGATGACAATGGTAAAAAAGTGGAGCTTACCCACGGTAATTATATCAAGTTCCTCGAATCCCCGGAACGCGAAGTGCGGAAAAAGGCTTTCGCGGCGATGTACGATACTTACGGCAAGTTGCGCAATACTTTCGCAACGACCCTTGACGGTACGGTAAAAAAACATGTTTTGTCCGCCAAACTGCGGAATTACCCGTCGGCCTTGAATGCCGCACTGTTTCACGACAATATCCCGGAAAAAGTTTATCTGGAACTCATTCAGGCGGTTCACGACAAACTGCCGGCCCTGCATAAATATATGAAACTCCGGGCGGAAGTCCTCAAGCTGGACAAACTCGATATGTATGATATATTTGCCCCCCTGGTGCCGGAATGCAGACTCGAACTCAACTGGGACGAGGCGCGGGAAACCGTAAAGAAAGCGCTGGAACCGATGGGCGAAGAATACTGCTGCAACCTGAACAAGGCATTTGAACAGCGCTGGGTGGATGTGCTGGAAAACCGGGGAAAACGTTCAGGCGCGTATTCCAGCGGCTGTTATGATTCCTATCCCTATCTGCTTTTGAATTTTCACGGCACTCTCAATGATGTTTTCACGCTGGCGCATGAACTCGGCCATTCGCTGCATTCGTTCTATTCAAACCATGCCCAGGAATATCATTACGCCGGTTACGAGATATTTGTCGCGGAAGTCGCCTCGACTGCCAACGAGCTTCTCCTCCACGACTATCTTCTCAAAAAGACCGATGACGACAATGTCAAAGCTTACCTGCTCTGCCATCTGCTGGATGAGCTGCGCGGGACCATTTACCGCCAGACCCAGTTCGCCGAATTCGAATTGTGGATGCACCGCCGGTCGGAGAAATCGGTGCCGCTGAACGCGGATATGCTGAGTAAAAAGTATTTTGAGCTCAATGCCGAATATTACGGCGAAAGCATGAAAGCAGACCGGCGCATTGAAATGGAATGGGCCAGAATCCCTCACTTCTACTATAATTTTTACGTCTATAAATACGCCACCGGCATCTCCGCCGCGGCGAAGCTGTCAAATAATATCCTGAGCGGGGACGAACAGAAAATAAAGGATTATTTCGGTTTCCTGAAAGCCGGTGATTCCAAAGACGTCCTGGACATAATGAAGGACGCCGGGGTCGACCTGTCAACGCCGGAGCCGGTTCACGCGGCGCTGGATTTGTTCAACGCTACCGTCGGGCAACTGCGTGAACTGCTCGTCAAACGTTCCTGAATCCCTGAAAGATTGTTTTGGCTTTGAGTTTCCTTACGCCAAATTATGGTATTGTATAAATGCTTACAGTTTTTGTAAAGTGAGCCGCGTTTCGGCTTTCACTTTCCCCCGGCTCCTGATAAGAGGCAAAAACTGCCATACCTCCCCCGACTATATTCTTTAACCGTAACATAGTAAATAGTCGTTACTGAAAACCCTTTTAAATAATTAGAGTTCAGTCACTTATTTTATCAAACGCCGGATAGACTTTTTCAGTAACGACTAAATGACCTAAGCCCATTTATTTATCCGTACTGGGATAATTTACAGAAAAATTATCAGTTTCCTCAATAGTAATTCTGCCCGGACAAGTGAATTCCGCAAATTTCAGCAGCCTCCGGGTCAGCCATGATCGAATCCAGATGCGCCGGGCGTTTTTT
>JAQUOK010000530.1 GCA_028717165.1 Victivallaceae bacterium
TCTACCTATACAGGTATCGATTTCTTCTTCATACATTTCTCCACAAAACGACACAAACTCATTGCAATAGAGATGGTTACATTGAAAAACTCCAGAACAAGAAAAAATACCAAATTCCCATGAATCATATGTTCTTTCTTGAATAGATTTCTGATATTCCTCATAAATAAACTTTTTTTTATCCAGTTTGAGTAGGCCTTTGTTACAGTATGGACAAAAATAGTCTGTTAAACTTTCTTTATCAGTTACATCAATTAATATTTCTCGTTTCATGCTTTTTTTATCTAAAAGTAATTATATAGTTTTCAGATATCATGCATAAAATATCTGCATTAAACATAAGGTAACACAAAAATAGATTATTTCAACACGATATCTGATTGGCCTATAAGCACTTTTGAATCTACCACTTCGCCATTTAAAATTTTTCTTCTGGCGATAGACTTGAGTTGAGTTTGGTTATCTTGATATTTCCGCGCTACATCATTCATACAGCCATTGGAATTCATATCATAGAGCGCTTCGGCAGTCACGACACAAACTACAGGTTGACCATCAACCTTAGCCTGAAAGTTAATGCCACAATCTTCATTCTTGGCGTAAACGCCTGTAAATTTTATATTCATATATTTATCCTTTTCTATCTTGGTTATCCGAATTCTTACCGATAAGCACTATATCTGAAGGCTGTGCTGGTATTACGAATAATAAATTATTAGGTAAATTGTCAGGAGAATTAATATATCGCGATTTTATGCAATATTTATCTCCAGCTTTGTGACCAATAATTAAGCCAGTTTTTTGATTTTTTAAGCGGTTTCCTAAACCTGCTAAAAAAGCAGCTTTGGTTTCATACTTTGTATTGAAGGTGTCAAATTTCATTTTTTGACTCCTATTTTATGAGGTTATCTTACAGGTTAATTAACCATGCCTCATCTTTATTTATAATTTTGATTAATATTTTTTTACTTTCGTGTATTTTTTGCTTTTCTTGGTTAGGATTGTATTTCAATAAGAGAATTAATGCAATCAATATTGATAAAGTTTCGTATCAGCAGCAGAAAGCCATAGCCGTCTAGAAAAAACTCCTAACCTACATAAACAAATCAAATCCCCAACAGCCAGAAAAAATCTCCCCAAAAATCGCAAAATCCGACTAAACGAAAGCTCATATTGCTGTTCATTCCATCTGAGAAATATATAATCCCCTTGAGTTAGTCAATTTTTAATATCAGCCTCGTCTGTGCGTTTGCACAGGCGGGGCTGTTTTGCTTTTATGGAGGTATGGATGAATACAAAAGCTATGGGATTGATGGTGCAGATTGCTCGGGGGCTGTTGAAACATGGAGAATGTCATACGACGGAGCAGCTTGGAGATCGGAGTAAGTATGTCGGGCTTTCGGATATTGGCAAGGGAGCGGAATGTTTAAGAGCGGCGGTTGCCGGTAAGGTTTTCGGCAATATGCATCCGAAGGCCGATGATGTGCTGAAATGGTATCAAAAAGCTGAATTTGACAAGGTTATGGAGGCGTTGCGGAAACAGTTGATTTTACAGCGTGGACATTGGTTTGAGGCGGGAATAGAGAAGGTCTTCGAAGCTAATAAAGCAAAATTCTTCACTCAGTTGGAGATTGACGCGGGATTTGACGGCGTACCGGTATTGGCGCATTTGGATTTTGTCCTGGTTGCGAAAGGCGCCGTCCGGGTGTTGGAGCTTAAAAGCACTGAAAATCTTCCTGATAATCTGTACGCGTCATACGAGACGCAAATTTACGGTCAACTGGGATTTTTGTCGAAATACTGGAACGAAAAGAGATTCAGTATAAGAGACGGAACCGACAAAATGACTTTTCCGGAGCTGGTCAAACAGAAATTCTGTATTGATATGCCGGAGTCAGTCCAAGATATTGACCTGGAAGGCTGGGTATTGTGCTTGAGTATGTCTGACGCCAAGGCATTCGGGCCGTACAAAGCGAACGACACTATGACCAGGTTCTGCGAGAAAACCGCAAAATCCATCTGGGAAAAAGCAGAAGAAATTCGTAATAATAATCTGGATTTGAACAGCGTTGAATTTTGTAAAGGGTTTCATCCGCTCTGCGAATTCTGTGACCATGCCGGAGACTGCCCGAAGTTTACTGTTCACGAGCTTGGAGATTCTATTTACAACGATATTCTCACGGAGCTTGAGGTGCTCAAATCCCGGAAAGCCAAGCTGGCAAAGGATATTGCCATAGCTGAAGACCAGATCAGGGAATTCTATGTCAATTCCGGCGTGAATGGGGACTGGCTGTCTACCGGAGACTGGCGTTTCAGATTTGCTGAGACCGCAGGCCGGAAGACTCTGGATACCCAGGCGTTGCTGGGGGAAGTTCGGGAGCTTATCGGGGACGATCAAGTAGAAAATCTAATACAGAAACATACTTCGCAGGGACTGCCTGGACAGAGGCTGTATGTCAGTAAGGTAAAGGATTAAATTCTATTATTCAATTGGTCAGGGTTTTGTCGAGAATTCATAACGGCAACCACGACGATAGTATCACCTATGGTAAGGTAAAAAATCAGGTAAGGGAAACTTTTGATTTTGTACCTTCGCGCGTTACAGCGTGCAATGGGCCATGCTTCAGGATACTTGGTTATATGGCGCAACGCGGTTCGTATTTCATGGATAAAGCGTTCGCCAAGGCCTTTTTCACAGGATTCGTAATAGCTTGCCGCGTTTTTGACATCACTATTTGCCGGGGGAGTAAATACGTATGTTTTCATACGGGATTAATGCCTCAAACCAGCAAGGATATCATCTAAAGCCTTTTCGCCGGGAATTGTCTTCGGAGACGCATGATAAGCAGCTACCCTCTTTTCGACTTCGTCATACATGGCTTTTTCAGCTTCCGTTTCTTCTTTAAAGAGAGCATGCACAAGGAGCTCTTGACTGAGAATAAGTTGTTCATTTCTGTCAAGTTTGAAAGCTTCAGCTTCAAGTTGTTCAAATGCTACAGTCATGGATGTTTTCCCGGAATTTATTTGTTAAAAAGAATATAACGCCTTAAGGCAAAAAAATCAAAACAAAAGGACGAAAAATGAGTAACACAATCAGTGAGCTGGAAGCTCTCAAAGCAATCGAAATGGATGCCTGAGAGGTATTCAGCGGGAAGGAATCGGGCCGCAAGATAATCGGTTATGAAAAGCCGGGATCGTTTACGCCGCAGGAAGATAAAAACTATATCTTCCACGATTCAAGCCGGGATGTAGTGGTCTGGTTTATTAACCCGTCGGATCCGCTGTATCTTTTCGGGCCGACGGGCT
>JAQUOK010000531.1 GCA_028717165.1 Victivallaceae bacterium
ATGCGGAGGCCAGGAAACAGCACCCCCTGATTAAGTTCGGAGTTATTGCGGATCCTCAATACGCCGATATGGACAGTACCAGTACCAGTACCCGGCATTTCAGGATAACGAAACAGTGGCTTGCCGAAGCGGCCGAATATCTCAACCGGCAAAAGCCGGCGTTTGTGATCCAGGTAGGGGATATAATCAACGGGCAGCGGGAAAGGGAAAACACCTTAAATGATTACAATAACATCATCGCGGTTTTCAATAAGCTGACGATGCCCAAGTACCATGTAGTCGGCAATCATTGCCTTAATCTCGGCCGCAGGCTGTTAGCTGAAAAATTAGGGACGGATAAGTTTTATTATGATTTCGTTATTCCCCAGGCTAAAGGTTTCCGTTTCGTGGCGCTTGACGGGAATGACGGCGGCAGATGGAAGATCAGCGATAAGCAAACCGAATGGTTTAAAAATATTCTTGACCGGGCGAAACGTGACGGGGAAAAAGTAATTTGTTTCTGTCACTATCCGCTGCTGGACGACATATCGAAACACCATCGTTTGTGCAACCCGGAAACGTTGTTGAGAATAATGGCCGAAAACCGATGTGTCGTTGCCTGGATTTCCGGGCATCATCATCCGGGCGGGTACGCGTATTTCAACAATGTCCAGCATGTATCGGTAAAAGGCATGGTCGAAACCAAAGAAAACAGTTACGCGGTTTTTGAACTTTATCCGGCCATGCTCAAGGAGACCGGTTTCGGCGATGAGCCCAGCCGGGTTCTGCCGTTCGGCAACGGCGGGGAAATGCCGGTTAAACCGTTGAAAAGCAGTTCCGAAGGGCCGATTGGTTACTGGCCCTTGTCCGAAAATACGGGAAAAACCGCTAATGATATGTCCCGCAATAAGAATAATGGGAAATTAGTGAATTCAGACTGGAATACGGGTGAAAACGGTTCCGCCGCAGAGTTTTACGGCCTTAACTCATGTATATGCGTTCCGCATGCACGGTATTTGAATGTGAGGAATGCGGTTACCCTGGAAGCCTGGATAAATATCTATAATCTTCAGGTTAAACAAAGCTTTATCAGTAAAGGGCGGCATTTTTATTGTTCGGGGTATGATTTCGGGCAGGTAAACGGTTCATTGTTTTTTAGCGTAATGACTTCAGTCAAACCGGGCGAAAACGTCAAGGGGCGCGGTTACATTTTCAAAACGAAGCCGGTATTGAAAGCAGATGCCTGGACCTTTGTTGCCGTAAGCTATGACAGCGGGAACGGCAAAGTGGTATTTTACCAAGACGGCAATAAGGTTAGAGAATTTCAAGCGCAGGGAAAAATATCTTATTTGCCGGAGAAAAAATATGCGGAGTTGCCGCTTACTTTAGGCAGCCGGGCTTACAATCCTGAAACTTACGGGCAGTTATGCGGCTTTTTACGCGAGGTAAAGATATATGATACTGCCATGTCTGCGGAACGGATAGGGAACGATTACGCAAAATCCGTATTCGTTAAGAACATCAGGCTTCAGAATAAAAAGGAAAAGGAAAAGAGCAAATATACCTGTAAACTGAAAATATCAGTTGCCGACAAAATGACCGGGAAAAAACTCAAGGCGAAATTGTTCCTGAAGTTCAAGGGCGGTGGTTATTTTCTGCCGGATAACGTTTATTCCTATGGTACCAGTAAAAAAGGGTGGTTTTATATTATAGATGATGAACTTGAACTCAAGTTGCCCCCTCGGGATATTATGGTTACCGCGGTACATGGTTTTGAATATGAACCCGCTGCATATTCGCTGAGTTTTCCCGGGGAAAATGAATGTAAGAATTTAAAAATTGAATTAAACAGGCTCTGGGACTTCACAAAACAGGGATGGTACAATGGCGAGCACCATATACAATACGTCGGGCATGGCCGCCGCATTTACGATGCTACTATGAATATATTGAAAGCCGCTAAGATCTGTGAGGCGGAAGGCTTGGATTTCGCCAATTTTGTGAATGGTTTGGGTTTGGATACCAGTCCGGTCAACACGAAATATTTCATTGCCCGGGGCAATTATGAAATGACTCCCAATTTGGGCGGACATATGTGCACTATGAGTATCAACGGGAAGCCGTCCGGATGTTCGGATTTCGACAATATGCGGCGAATTGACAGCGCCGCGCATGACGGAGGCATTGCGTTTTATACTCATCCCAGTTCGCTGAAGCAAATGGGTAACGGTTTAGCGGCGAATGAAATGCCGGTGGCCGTGGCGTTGGGCAAAATGCCGATATGGGACGTATCTTACGGCGCGCTGCATTCGTTTGACAGTGCGCAGCTCAAGGACTGGTATCGCTATTTGAATCTGGGTTTCAAGCTGGCGGCGGCGGCAAGTACCGACGTATATTTGAACAATCCTTCGGTTCGAATTGCGGCGGGCCGGCATCGGACTTACGCCAAAATAAATAAGCTTTCCTGGGAAGAAATACTAAAGGCTTACCGGCAGGGAAGAACTTTTATTACGAGCGGGCCTTTGCTGTTTTTGCGTTGCGGTAATAAGCTGCCGGGCGATACCGTGCGGCTTTCCGGCAGGAACCGGACAATCAGTCTTCAACTTGATGCTTATTCGGTGTCGGGGCTGGAAAAAATAGAAATCCTGAAGAACGGGCGGGTAATAAGTACTTTAATGGCCAAAGGCGCCAGGGAGTTCCATAAATCGCTGACTTTTGAAATCGATTCAACGTGTTGGCTAGCTGCGCGCTGTGTCGGGCGTTCCGGCAGGTTTTTGGGACGTTTGGCGCATACCAGCCCGATCTATGTGGAATGCGACAAACTCCCGATCAAGGCTAATGCCGCTGACGCGCAATATTTCATCGACTGGCTTGAGCGTTATAAAAAATGCGTTAAGGATTTCTGTAAAAAACGGCATAAAAAAGTGGACGAAGCCGGTAAGTTACTGGATGACATAGACAAAGCCATAAACGTTTACCGCAGTCTGGGGAAATAAGCTTGACCGCTTAATCCGTTATTGGGATATTGTTTTGCATTTTGCACGCCTTGACCGTATTCTGCATCAGTATGGCGATTGTCATCGGGCCTACTCCGCCCGGAACCGGAGTTATAAATGAGGCTTTTTCCGCAACTTCATCGAATTTGACGTCGCCGACCAGCCGATAGCCGCGTTTGGCGTCGGCGTCTTCCACCCGGTTGATCCCGACGTCGATAACCGCTGCGCCGTCTTTTACCATATTTGCAGTAATGAATTCCCGTTTGCCGATGGCGGCGATCAGGATATCGGCCTGATAGGTAATTTCCGGCATGTTCCGGGGTCGGGAAT
>JAQUOK010000532.1 GCA_028717165.1 Victivallaceae bacterium
CCGATAATGGCGATAAAGGGGTGTTCCGGATGAGCCACCGCCTGGCCGAGATATTTGATTTCCTTGTCCAGCAGGAAACCGGCGACACAGTTGGCCTTACCGATGAATTCGGTTATGATGGCGGTGGAAGCGTGGGCCCGGTGGGCGGCGCCGAAGGCGTCATTGACGTAGACGTCGCCAAGTTTGGCGAGTTCGGCGGCAAACGCTTTCTGGGCGGCGGTTTTCTCCGCATCGCCTTTGCATTTCATATCTTCCTCTTTGTGAAAGCGGGTATTTTCACAGCACATGATTTCGCCGGGTTTCAACGCTTGGGAAGCGGCGACGATTTCTTTGCCGACGCAGTCGTTAACGAATTTGACCTTCTGGCCCAACAGGCCGGCAAGATATTCCGCGGCGGGTTTGACGGAAAATTCCGGGTTTACTTCGCCTTTCGGGCGTCCGAGGTGGGTAAGCAGGGTCAGGGATGCGCCCTGTTCAAGGATATACTTGATCGTCGGCAGAGCCGCGCGGATACGGGTATCGTCGGCAACTTGACCGTCCTTAAGTGGAACGTTGAAATCAACGCGCATAACGACGCGTTTGCCTTTGAGGTCGATGTCCTTAACCGTCTTTTTGTTCAGGTTCATAATTTTTCTCCATACTTTTTTAACAAAAAGACCCGAAGTCCAGTAAAATGGTTCTCCGGGTCTGACTCTATAATAAAGCTCTGGCGCTCAAAAATTAGAGAGCGGCCATAGCGGCGATGAGGTCTAATACCTTGTTAGAGTAGCCCCACTCGTTATCGTACCATGAAACGACCTTTACGAAGTTGTCGTTCAGGGCGATACCGGCGTCCGCGTCGAAAGTGGAAGTACATACTTCACCGACGAAATCCTGGGAGACCACGGATTCTTCAGTGTAGCCGAGAATGCCTTTCATCGGGCCTTCGGCGGCGGCTTTCATCGCGGCTTTGATTTCATCGTAGGTAGCCGGTTTTGCCAGACGGCAGGTCAGGTCGACTACGGAAACGTCGACGGTCGGAACCCGGAAAGCCATACCGGTAAGTTTGCCGTTCAGTTCAGGAATGACTTTGCCGACGGCTTTGGCGGCGCCGGTTGAAGACGGAATGATGTTGTTCAGGGCTGAGCGTCCGCCTCTCCAGTCTTTCATGGACGGGCCGTCAACGGTCTTCTGGGTAGCCGTGGTAGCGTGAATGGTGGTCATAAGGCCTTCGATAACGCCGAAATTGTCGTTGAGCACCTTGGTGATGGGAGCCAGGCAGTTGGTAGTGCATGAAGCGTTGGAAACGATAGTCATGTCAGGAGTCAGCTTGTCTTCGTTGACGCCCATAACGAACATAGGGGTGGAGTCTTTGGAAGGAGCGGACATGACGACTTTTTTAGCTCCGGCGTCAATGTGGGCCTGGGCTTTTTCAGCAGTCAGGAACAGGCCGGTTGATTCGACGACATATTCAGCGCCGACGGCATCCCATTTCAGGTCGGCTGGGTTTCTTTCTGCGCTGATGCGGATTTCCTTGCCGTTGACGACAAGGTTGCCGTTGACGACGGAAACTTCGCCCTTGAACTTGCCGTGTACTGAATCATAGCGGAGCATGTACGCGATATAGTCCACGTCGAGGAGGTCGTTGATCCCGACAATTTCGATATCATCACGGTTTTGGGCGGCGCGGAAAACGAGACGGCCGATACGGCCAAATCCATTAATACCAACTTTAATCATTGTTTTTTACCCTTTTTTTGAAAAAAAGTTATTATCTACGGGCATTCGAAACGGGTACACTTCACCCATAAGGAATACCATATACAGATCGGAATGGGTAATATAAACGGGTTTTCCGGAAAGTCAAAAATATAAAACCTTATTCGATAAAAAAACTTACATATTTATTTTGACGAAGGAACCGTCCAAAGTCGGCATGCGGCGTCCAACAGTCCTCGGCCGAGGGGTACGACTACGAAGTGCGCGCACCGCAGAGCTGGGGACAACGGGCTCTCAACAAAAACCGCAGGTGGCCTGACCGATTACCCACGTAAGCACAAAAACAAGATTTGTCACAATAGTAAATCCAATTTAATTTGATTTTTTGAACAAAATTTTCAACTCAACTGTTGAAAAAAGCGTTTTCAAGGTATATAATTGGATATATAGTTAATTCAAAAATTAAGGTGCATTATGATTTTTAATTTCAACAACTGTAATATCGGCTGCAATATTGTGGACCCGGAATGCGATTTGGAAAAGTTGTATACCGAAGATGTTTATCGCAGAAATATCGAATTATACCGGACTTACGGCATCAGGCATATCGAATTTTCGCACGTCATATCCCTGGATGAAGCGGCGGGCCGGCGGCTCAGGGAGTTTTGCCGCAACGTTGGAGTTATCCCGTGGTCCATTCATTCGGAACATCTTAACGCGGGCGGCCGCGGTGCGCTCGACGCCTATCTGGAACTACAGACGCGCTGCTGCAAGATTGCTCATGCGCTGGACGCCAAAGTGATCGTCTGCCATCTGCCCAACCTGGTTCCGCGAGCCGGGAACATTAAGCGCGATACGGATATTTTGAAGCGGCTGGCGGATATTACCGGCAGTTTCGGACAGAAGCTTGCGGTGGAAACCCCGCCGCATGATTATATCATTGAAGTAGTTGACGCCATCAACCGGGAAGACGTCGGAATAAATCTGGACACCGGGCACACTGCGCTGGATAACTGTTCGCCCGCTCAAGCGGCAAGATTAATAGGTAAACGGCTTTTTACCACTCATCTGCAGGATAATTTCGGTGTAAATGACGATCATCAGGCGCCGGGAATGGGCTTAATAGACTGGGACGAACTGTTGACGGCGTTTCAGGATATCGGTTACTCCGGCCCTTTGCTGATGGAACTGACCGGAGAGTCCGTTAAAGCCAGGCGTTCTGTTTATGAGCTTCGGAATTTTGAATTGGAAAAAGAAATTTTATATGGTAAAGCATATTTGGAATACATATGGGAAAAAGTATATAAGCAGAAAAATTTCCGAAAAGCTGCAGGGACTGCAAAACGTTATGCTGTTCCCCGGAAAGAATGTACCCTGACTTCAGTAAGCTGAGCAAGACGGCAGTTTGATATGAAACCGCATCCGGCATATTGCATTGAGCCTCGTCAACGAATTGCCGCTCTAATTGTTCCAGGGGAACTCTTTAATTTAAAGAATTCCCCTGGAATATGTTTGGGGTCTGGATACCCCGTTGCTTACGTCAATTATACACTCTTTTACTGACTAAGTGCAACATTATCAGCCCAAAAAGTACCGGTACATCC
>JAQUOK010000533.1 GCA_028717165.1 Victivallaceae bacterium
CTACACTTCCCGGAAATACTGTATTGTCCCTGAACTGTTAGAAAAAAACAAAAGTTTAAATGTTGCTAAAAATACCAGCGCCGGTTTCTGGCTGCAGTTGAAAATTCCGGTTCAAGCGACAGCCGGGCGCTACAATTCCAAATTATCCCTTAAAAGCGGAAATAAGCTTTTGCTGCAACTAGACCTGCATGTCAGAATTCTGCCCTTTAAGCTGGAACAGCCGAAGGAAATCAATTGGATAATGCATGCTTCAGATTTACTCTCCCGTTATAAAGACAAAAATCATTATTATACCGACGAAGAATTACGCAGGTATTTGTCAGACATGGCCGACTACGGCATTACCGGTATCTTCGGCCTGTGCTACGGCAATATTGATTATTTAAAACGAACGGCCCGGTTAGTAAAAGAGGTTGGTTTCAAAGGCCCTTTGATTTTTCACAGCTTTGCAGAAGCCAGCGTTGCAAAACAATGCGGGCTTCGGGTAAAGACACGTCATATTTCTCCGGAAATGCGCAAACCCGCCTTTGAAAAAAAGGTAGTTGATTATCTTAAACATATGGATGAAATAATCAAAAACGAAGGTATAACAAACTGGTATTATCATGGTTTTGGCGAAGTCAACGATTATCAGCCGGACTGGATCAAACATGCTGTTTATTCTGCCGAAACGGCAAAAAAAGCCGGAATTAAATTATATACTACCCTTTATCCGATCGAAATAATAAAACAGTTATTTCCGTACATGCCGGATGGGATTAACAGCAGCGGATGTCTTGCATCTGATCCTGAAAAAAATTCCATTTATCATCAGCTCGCCCAAAAAAATAAAATAGCATTATTGACATTAAGCGGTACCTATACCGGACAGACCGGAGGCATGATGCCGAATCGTTATTCCGCTGGATTTTTAATATATAAAGCCGGAGGACAGGGACATACTGTCTGGACGTACCAAAGAGTACAAAGCAAGGGAGGCCCCAATCCGTGGGGCAGACCATGCATGGCTTATCCGGCGTCCAAAATATCAGCTGAAGAAGTCTCCGTATCAACACTTCAATGGGAAGGTACCCGCGAAGGTATTGATGACTACAAATATTTGTATACTTTGACTCAATGGATAAAAAGAGCAAAGGAAAAGGGACTTATGAAGGAAGCCCGGACGGCACAGGATACTTTGGACAACATGGTAAAACAAATGCCGTGGGGCAGTAAGCTGATTGTCGGGAACTGTTATTTAAAACCCGGCAACTTTTCGAATGCTGATGCCTCAAACTGCCGCCGGAAAATAGCCGATATGATAATCGGCCTGAAAAAAAGTATTGAAGAGAAAAAATAATGCAACGTAATTGTTTGAATATCCAGACTGATCCAGGTATAGGAGAAAGGGGGATGCTTGATATTTATCTCCCCGGAAGCAAAGCCGTCTATCCGTTTATATTAGGAATTCACGGGGGAGGCTGGAAAGACGGAAATAAAACCTCATACAAGCATTTCTGGCCCGGAATCAAGCCTCTGGGATTCGCCCTGGTATTGTGCAGCTATCGGCTTGCCCCCCCGTTTCATCATCCGGATCAACTCAATGACATAATAAATGTCCTGAAATGGTTGAAGCAGGAAGGAAATAAATATGGCCTGGATACGGAGCGGTGCGCCCTGCTTGGAGGATCGGCAGGGGGGCATCTCGTGATGCTTGCCGGATTGCGAGCGACCAAAGAAATACCTGAATCAACCGTAAAAATAAAAGCTTTGACAAATTATTGCGGCATTATGGATTTGGAAGAACAATACGTTTATGATGAAACGATAAGACATTCTCACATGACTCTTGACTTCATAGGCGGAACTCCGGCAGAGCAGGCTGCAAAATATAAAACAGCTTCTCCGATCAACTATGTTCATAAAGCGGCGCCTCCGGTCTGGATGGCTCATGGAACGAAAGATAATGTGGTTCCGATCTCTCAGTCTGAAAAAATGGTTACGGCACTGGGAAACGGCGGGATTGAATGCGTTTTTATGAAAGCCGGGGGACGTGGCCATACCTTAACAAAAGAAGACCATTGCAAAGCGGAAAACGTGGAATTCCTATACGAAAAGGAAATGTTCGGTTTTTTAAAGGAAAAATTAAAATAGGCAAAACCATTAATTGTCGTTACAACAATCAGGAAAACTAGAGAAATGCTTAATAAAGTAATTGAAAAGAGCAGGGAAATTCCAATATTGGGTTCATATGATGTTATAGTAGCCGGAGGCGGAGTGGCCGGTATCGCGGCCGCGGTGGCGGCAGCCCGCAACAAAGCGACAACGCTGCTTGTAGAACGGTACGGATTTCTTGGAGGCACTGTTGTTTCCTGTCCGATGCCGGTAATCGGCGGCTATAATCCTGAGGTGCATACCGGGATCATGAGCGAAATAATCGGACTTTTACGCGCCAAAGAAGGTATTAACAGGGAATTTTACAATGAAGTAATCGGCGGGCAGATGATTGAAGTCCGCCTGGATGTTCTGAAAGAAATTGCCGTGGAAATGATTCTGGAAGCCGGAGGCGACATTCTTTTCCATACCTGGATAGCTGATGCGATAGTAAAAGATAAACGCCTTGAGGGAATTATTGTTGAAAGTAAATCCGGACGCCAGGCAATCCTTGCCAAAGCGGTTATTGACGCTACCGGTGACGGCGATATCGCGGCGTTCGCGGGAGCTTCATTTGAAGTCGGCCGCAAAAAAGACGGAAAAACCCAGGCGATGACCTTATATGGCCCGATCATGGACGGAGTGGATATAGACAAACTATTGCGGTTTATCAGGGATTACCGGGAAAGGCGCCAGAAAGAAATTCTCGAATTCATCGATGAGGGAAACGTTTTTGCGGTGAGCGGGTTTTGCGGGATGATAGAGGAGGCCAGAAAAAACGGCGATTTGCGTCTTGACTACAATACGATCTGGCTAAACGGCAAAAAAGATGAAGGTTGGGCTGAACTCAGCGGTTCATTTGTCCCTGATGCAAGCGGAACGGATGTGAAAGACCTTACCCGGGCCGAAATCGCTTCGCTCAGGCAGATTTCTTCAATGGTTTCCTTTGTGAAAAAATATATTCCGGGGTTTGAAAATGCCCGGCGGCGAGACCGCGGTTCCGTGGGTATTGGAGTAAGGGAAACCCGGCGCATTATTGGGAAATATGTGCTGACCCAGGAAGATTTGATCAGCCAGAAAGCTTTTGCCGACGTTGCGGCCCGAAACAGTACCGCTATTGACATCCACACTCCGGAAGGAAAACAAAAGTGGATTCAATTGAAACCC
>JAQUOK010000534.1 GCA_028717165.1 Victivallaceae bacterium
CAGTCCATTTTCTAAAGGTGTCCATGACTATTGGTGGCCTCCATAACTTGGGTTCCAGTAAAATCCTGCGGGAGAGTGCATGTAGGAACGGATTATTTTCGTCCAGCGTTTTCCTTCGTTATCAAACAGTTCTTCGGTATCGAACGACTGTTTCAGCCAGCAGCCGCTGATGCCGGCGACGCTGCTTTCGATTCTGGAACTCATGCTCCAGTCAAGGTTCATCCTGACGTGGGCTTTTGAACGTCCTTTTTTGAAGATTGCCTTGCTGACCAGGACGCATTTTAATTTTGCTTCGATCATTTCCGCGGCCAGAGCCTCGGAAGCTAGGAACGGACATAGTTTATCCGCATCCCAGTCCGGTATTTGTTCATATTGTCCCAGGGAATTTCTGAACCAGCCGCATTCGCCGACGCTGAGCATAAAGTCCACTTCCCGGCATATGATATCGGTTCTGCTGCCCAGATTGGAACGGTCGTCGAGATTGAAATCCAGCGCGGCGCTTCCGGACTCTTCCGGTACCCTGGCTTCCATGCTGATTTCATAGATCAGGTCGGTTATTCTTGTCGGCGTAACTTTGGTTACCAGCGTTCCGGTTCCGGTCCAGTCTTCGGCGGACTCTCCCGCCCGGTTTTCGAATTCGGACAGGTTATCGCGGTGGACCCGCCAGCGGCCGGTCCAGCTTACGACTTTGTTTATGTTGCCGTTCTCGTCGTAGCCGTCGAAGGTTTCATAGCGTTTTATATCCAGGAGGCGGGTTTCGGCGTATCTGGCTTCGAGCGTGATGTAATACGCGATTTTGCCATAGGCGGCGACCTGGATGTCGGATATGTAATAGCCGTTCCCGGCCCAGGCGGAGGCGTCGCTGTTTATGGGGCGGCTTGCGATAAAGTCTTCATAGGCTTCAAGTCCTACACGCCATTTTGCCCGCCGTATGCTTTCGTGCGAACTGTTGTAGGAAAAATCCGGGTTGCCGATCATCATTACGCTCATATCCTTGGCGCTGAGTTTGACTTCCCATTCGTTGTCGGCGCGCTTCTGCATCTGGATGTCTTCGCACAGAAAATCACTTCCCGCCCAGCTCAGTACATCCCCGATTTCCGGCAGCCAGCCGGAAAGCGAATCGGCATGAATCAGCCAGGTGGCGCTTTTGCTGTGTTCGCCGGCATTGTTTAACTGTTCATTTATGCGCCCGCTTATTTCGGCGCTTAAATGTTTTTTGTGTCCGGTATATGTTACCTCATACATGTAGCGGGACATGGATTTGCAGGAAACTTCGCTTATGAGGTAATTGGCGTCTTCCGTATAGCTTGCGGAATCGGTTCCGGGCAGGCGCCAGGCGTCGCCCGGATTTCCGGCCCATTCCTGTACCTGCCCGCGCAGATCCGCCCATTCACTGTCAACCGTACTGTTTTCATCAGGCATGACATGCCAGGTGCTGCGGCGGGAGATATTACCGTTGGCGTCGATATTGAAATCGATATTGTTGTAATGTAGTATTTGCATAAAAAAGCACTCCTTGACGTTATTTATCCTAGAAAAAAATGTCAACCGCATGGATTTTGGAGAATAATATCTGAATATCTTTTTGGCCTGGGGACTGGCAGTAACGGCGGCTTGGAAGGGAATCCCACTTGGATTTAATGGAAGAATTTTTCTGATTGCATTTGTAAATTTGTTATTTGCCGGTATTTTATGATTTTTCACTATAAATACTAACGGTTCGCGCGGTAATATTGCAGCGCCTGACAATATCGGCTGCGGGACACGCAATTAAAGAGGTAAAAAAATGGATAAGGCACTTAAAGCGGAAGTCATTAAAAATTTTGCAAAATCGGAAAATGATACAGGTTCATCCGAAGTTCAGATCGCTATTCTGACAAACAGGATCAATGACCTGACGGAACATTTGCGTTTAAACAAAAAAGATAACAGCACCCGCCGCGGTTTGCTCACTCTGGTCAGCCGCCGCAGAAAATTGTTGAGCTATTTGAGCCGCAAAGACCATACTGCTTATGGGGAAATTACCGATAAACTCGGTATCCGTAAAAAATAAGCGCCGTGGCACGCATTGAACTTACAAAGCCGGTCAGGATTTCCCTGACCGGCTTTTTAGTTGGGTGGACGTATCTGATGACGAAGGAGTATAATTTTCCGGCTGTGTCCTTGTAATATGTTTTGAGATGGATATATTGTTATTGATTTTAAAGTAGACTGCTTTAATTATACTTGAAATAACAAAAAAGGATTGGCTAATGAAGAAGAAACTGTTACTGATCGTTTTTACCGCCGCTTCCCTGTTTCTGGCTGCTTCCGGGGTTGACGCCGCTGATGAGACAGTTGTCCAGCCCGCCCGCAAAGCCGGGGGATTCGACCGTACCCGTCCGAATAATTTTACCGAGACCATGAAAAAGCTCGGCCGTTATCTTTTGTTATATATTCCCAACCGTGTGGTTGACGCTACTGATATTATAACTATGGATTTCAGTATGGGCGGCGCTTTTGCCGCTGAAGTGCAGGCAACGCGTTATTTTCAGCTCGGCGGCAGTTACGGAGAGACTTATTTCCTGGCCAAAGATTATGCGCGCCAATATGGAACCGGGCATAAAGCAACTAAGCGTTTCGGCTTCTTTTTTATGGAAAAAGATGTCACGTTTGTTGATGCAACTTCCGGCACGGTTAACGAGTACGTAATTGATTTTCCGCAGTTTTCGACCGCCGATTATCATCTGGACGCTTTTCGGGACAATGACGTTGATTTCTGGAAGATAGGCTGTCGGGTCGGCTGGTTCCTGGGAATCGGCGTCGGCATACATCCTGTGGAAATAGCCGACTTTATTACCGGGATTTTCTGGCTCGATTTTCTGGGCGATGATTTTTAATTTACGGTCAATGGTTTAATTATTTATTTCCGCCTCTCTGCCATTGGCAGCGAGGCAGAACTTTTTTTCAGGGCCCGAGGCGTGCCGGGCGGCCCTGCCGGGAGGATGCCTGTGGCGCATTTGGACAAAAAAAACATACAGCGGCTTCTTGAAGCCAAAAAATTCGATGAGCTTCGACACCAGTTTTCCTGTACTGATCCGGCTGACGTGGCGGACGCTCTCGATGAACTTGACAGCGAAGAACTGGAACAGGTTTTTTCCATCCTTGATAACGAAGTGGCGTCTGAAGTTTTGTCGGAAATGGATTCCGAGGATGTGGAGGATGTAATCTACCGTCTGCCGCCCTCGAGACTGGCAAAAGTCATGCAGGAAATGGCTCCCGACGATGCGGCGGACCTTTTCAATGAACTTGATATTCAG
>JAQUOK010000535.1 GCA_028717165.1 Victivallaceae bacterium
AAAACAATAAAAAAAAAGAAGCACGGAAAACAAATATGAAAAAAGTTGTTGGCGCCGGCGGCGGTCCCGCCGGTTCAGTCGCGGCGCTGGCCGCGGCGCGTAACGGCGCGAAAACCGTTTTAATTGAAAGAGGCGAATGCCTGGGAGGAGTCGCGAGTTCCGGGGGACTGTCCGTCTGGGGGCCGTTCGATGACGGCGACCGGCTGCTTGACTGGGACCGGGACGCCGCAATTGAAAACGGCCGGATGTTAAGCCCGGAAATGCGGATTGGAAAAAGGATCATTAAAGGCATTCCGGAAGAAATACTTGCGCGGCTACTGAAAATGCACGGGGCCATTGATTATAAATACGGTTTTATTCCGGTAAATCCGGAACTGCTTAAACTTGTCCTTGAAGAAATGCTCATTGAAGCCGGGGTTGACATCAGGTACGGAGGCCAGATTTATGATGTTTCAGTAAGCGAAAACACAATTACCTCTGTTTTCATGGCCGATAAGAGTGGAAGCCGGGAAATTCGGGGAGATATTTTTATCGACGCTACCGGAGACGCCGATATTGCCGCCCTGACCGGAGCGCCTTTTGAGAAAGGGCGGAAATCAGACGGCAAAATGCAGGGGGTGACCCTGGTCTTCAGATTGGGCGGAACCGATTTCCCGGGCAGGTTCTATCAGTCAAGGGAAAACATCCGGGATGCGGAGATCAAATTCAAGGAGGCATATGAGCGCGGAGAAACCGGGCACTTATATCAGGTCGGCTGCATAAACCGGATCCCCGGCATGGACGGGGTTGTGGCGGTCAATTCCCAGCATTCGTTCAATATCGACGCGACCAGGCCGGAAGAACTAAAAAAAGCGATACTGACCGGCAGGAAAGAATGTCACGAACTTGCGGCGCTGTTCAGAAAATATCTAAAGGGTTTTGAGAATTCCTGTCTGTTGGATACGGCGATTTTCATCGGGGTGCGGGAAACCCGGCGCATAGTCGGCAAATATGTTATAACCCGGGAAGATATTTTTTCCGCCCGGGAATTTGCGGACTCAATAGGGCGTAACGCCTATAATATCGACATTCATATACCTGAAACGGAAATTAAAGGCGAAATATGTCTCAAGCCGGGAACCTCGTATTCAATACCTTACCGGGCATTGCTTCCGCAAAAAACCGGCAATCTGCTGGTGGCGGGCCGAAGCATATCGGCAACTCATGAAGCGCAGAGTTCTTTGCGGATAATGCCCTGCTGCATGGTAACCGGCCAGGCGGCGGGAACAGCGGCGGCGCTGTGCGCCGGAAGCGGCGTTCCGCCGGCAGACCTTAAAGTGGAGATGCTTCAAAAAAAGTTACGCGAGCAGAATGTCTGTTTGTGACCGGATGAAAAGATAAAATCATAAAATCAGGAGACGCAGTCATGAAAAAGGCAAAAAACAGAAGTAAACTTCTTAAATGGTTGTCAGTCGGAAGAAAATTCACACTCATTGAACTCCTCGTTGTGATCGCGATCATTGCGATCCTTGCCTCAATGCTGCTGCCGGCATTAAACAAAGCGCGCGAGGCTGGCAAGAAAACAGTATGTATGAATAATCTGAAGCAGATATTTCTCTACATGTCCGCATACGCGGATGATTATGCAGGGCGCGTACCGCCCTATTATGATTATAGCCGTACCAAAGAATGGTATAGAACATTGAAATCTGCAGGATATCTCGCCAACTTACCCGACAGCAATTGGGAACAGAAGTGGATAGCCAGATGTCCAAGCGACATTAACACTTCTACTGTAATTAATTTGGGGTTGAATTCAACTACCTTTAGCATTTACCGGTTATTGTATAATATTTCCCATCCGGGTTCCAGATGTTTCTTTGCAGATTCAACCACTTACCATGTTTATCTGGATTATATAGATTTCAGACATCAGGAATGTGCTAACGTTCTCTTTGTCGACGGTCACGGCAAATCCTGCCCTTATGATAATGCATTGTTGACCTATGCAGATGTATCGCAGCAGAATTCACCATATAGACTTTTCTGGGGCAGTGGAACTTATTAATCCCTGTTTTACAATCAGTTGTCGTTTTTTAATAAAAAGATTAGTAGTCCTTAAATAGTTAAGAGTTTTTGTAAGCATTTAGCCTGTAAAACGTAGAATGATTCTGATATCGGGAAACGGATAAAAAACAGACGGTAGAAAAAATCATTAAAATTTTTTCTGCTAATTAGAAAACTATTTAAACCATAAAAATTTAATAAGAAAATAAGAGACTTTATCGATGACTAATACGAAGAAAAATAGTAATGGGACAAGGAGACCTCCCGACGTGAAAAACGGAATGGAACTTTCCTGCCATGCTTTGGAAAAATTATTTTTCGGAGTATTGGTCATTGGTGAAGATCATGGTGCTTGCGGCATGTTTTCTGGCAATTTAAACTGCTCAAGAAATTTGGGAGTTACTCCATTTGCTACAATATTTTTCAATATTTTGACCGAATTTAGTCCTCTTAACAAAGCGGTGCGGATGATTGTCATGACAATTGAAACGTTCTTTTTGCCTTTCTCCGTCATGGATAAATGCTGTATCCGGCAGAGACTGCTTCAACGCTTAGTACAGCGACTTTCCCTGTTTGGAAATATGGTTGTCAAAGCCGACCAGCGCTCCGAGGGACAAGCTCAAGTTCCCAAAACATTGCAAAGCCAACCGCGCACCGTTATAAGAGGTTTTAACCTCGTGTCGCATGAAAGATGTTTTAGCTCTGACGTCAGTACCAATGAAAGCGTTGGGAATTTCGTTTTCAAGGTTGGCCTTATCGTCTTCAAGTTCCTTGACGCGAGCCTGAAGTTTCATGGCCTGCCGGTTGGCAATGTCCATGGGAAATTCGAGTTCAGCAACTCTACTACGAAGGTATTCCCGTTCCGCCAGAACAGCGTCAGGAGCTTCGCCGTTGAGAAATACGCAAAAGTTTCGAAACGGACAATAGAGATTTTTTACATGCTTCCGGCTATTGCCGGGTTGTCTGTCTTGCCAGGACATTTTATGCAACAAATAAATATTTCTATGATAGTGTTCATAGATACATTGCCAACAGCAATTAAGAAAAACGGGAGATTTTATTTGAAAAAAAAACAACAAAATTTCTGAAATTAAGAACAAACGGTCCAGAAAAAACCGTTTTTTTCTGGATGAAACTACTTTTGAAAGAATTTAGCCTCAAAAAGTTGAGCGGGAAAAGTTATGAACAGGAGAACAAAAACATATATTGAAGAACCGGGGAAAAATATTTTCCTTTCGGCGATTATTGTTT
>JAQUOK010000536.1 GCA_028717165.1 Victivallaceae bacterium
AATGACGTATATTCGATAACAGAATAAGATATGATCTTATGCCCAGCTCAAACAAATAATCAGCCGCTTCCCGGCTGCCGCCGTAATAATCCGCGGAAACATAGTTGCTTTCCGTATTTTCGTTCAAACGGTCGATCATGACATAGGCTTTGGCATTGTTTTCCAACAAATCAATGTCCGAATTGTCATATTCAGAGAAAAGAATAAAACCGTCGAAATCATTTATGCAGCCGCCGATTACTTTCCGGTTTTCAGCTTTGTCGTCCCCCAGCGGAATAAGCGTTGAAAAAAAACCGGCATTTTTCAGACAAGACTGAATTCCCATAAGAATTTCATTTGTCCAAGGCATTGACACCGGATTTATTTCGGAAACCCCTGCCGGAGCCGGAAAGGTAACGGCAATATTTTTCCGCAGCCCGGCGGGAAGCATTTTTTGATAATTTCTTTCGGTCACCAGCGTTTTCTGGCCTTTGCAGGTTTCCAGATAGCCTTCGGAAGCCAGGTCGGAAATCACACGCCTGCTGGTGATCAGGCTGACCTTGTATTTCCGCGATAATTCGGCAAGGCTGGGAAAAGCGTCCCCCGGCTTTAAAACGCCCCGGTCCAGTTCAGCAATAATAGCGTTCTTTATCTGGATATATAACGGAACATGATTATCGCGGTCTATTTCTTTAACAAGCATAATTTTAAGCCTTGATATTACTCAAAAATGTTTCCTTGTATACAAGCATACATGCACTTTGCCGAAATGTCAAGAGCTGATCATAAAAAACTGAAAATATTTTCCGGATGCGAATGGTTTATTTAGGGGAAAAGGGGAACCGCAATTTTATCATTAAACCAGGAACGAGACCGAAACAAGCTAATAACAAAAAAGTGCTTTAAGCCTTTTTTTGAGCTTAAAACACTTGAATTTTGAAATGGTGGTGGGAGGTGGATTCGAACCACCGAAGCATTCCGCAGCAGATTTACAGTCTGCCCCCTTTGGCCGCTCGGGAATCCCACCACTTGGAGCGAGTAAGGGGAGTCGAACCCCTATAACCAGCTTGGAAGGCTGGTGCACAACCGTTATGCCATACTCGCGGCAGCCATGCTTCGAGCATGAGATACTGAAAATACTCTTTATTTATAAAATATCAAGCTCGTTTTGAGAAAAAAACGAAAATAAGATTAATATCAGATCTGCGCTCTTTACGGGTTTTCTGGGTTTTATACCACAAACCCCAAGGAGTCAGGTTCCTGACTGGTAAAGTCCTTTGCTTTCAGGGAAAACAAATTATTGTTTTCCCTGAAACATAGTGATAAAATACTCGGCGCAGTTAGTAATTTTCAAATCGAGCTCAGTGCCCGCAGGGCGGACAGACCGGGGCGCAAAGCAGCGATAAAGGTGCAGGGTAAAGCGCCGAGTGGGTACCACCTCAAAAAAGAGGAAAGCGCAAATAACTGACACAGAAATAAGAATGTAAATCTTACGGCACAAAGTGCAGAAGATGCCTCTTACAGCTCTATGCTTTTGCCGCTTCTGACCGATTCATCAGCCGCCAGAACGATTTTCATACTGTTGATCGCGTCTTCCCAGTGTTCCGACAAATCAAGGCCTTTCCTGATCGCTTCCAGGAAAAACCGCTGTTCCCGGTCGCAGAGCTCCTGATGCCCCGGTTCGTCCGCCATATCTATAAATTTGTCCGCTTCAGCGAACTGCATGTTGCCGTCGAGTTTCCCGGAGTGAACCAGCAAACGGTCAGTACGGGTATGCGCATCGACATTATCCGAAGCAGCTTCCTTGGCAGCCACCATGCTGACTGAACCGCCCGGCCCGATAACATCCTTAACAAAATAAGCGTTCTCACTCATCATCGGGCCCCAACCGGCTTCATACCAGCCTACCGAACCATCCGCGAACGTCACCTGAAGTTGTCCGTAATTATACATATCCGGAGCAATTTCATCAGACAGCCGGGCGCCGACGGCGCTGACCCGCACCGGCTGCGACCGCGTCATCAGACACATCACGTCAACATAATGCACTCCGCAATCAACAATCGGCGGAAGCGCTTTCATAAGATTTTTATGGGTGTTCCATTCGGAACCGCGGCTCTGCTGATTCAGGTTCATCCGCATAACCAGCGGTTTACCCAGTGTCCGGGCCAGTTCGATGAATTTCGTCCATGACGGATGCTGGCGCAGAATATAACCGACTACCAGTTTTTTGGCGTTGCGTCTTGCAGCCGCAACTACTTTTTCCGCCTCGGCAACCGTACAACCGACAGGTTTTTCCACGAAAACATGGGCCCCGGCGTTCAGCGCTTTCACTGCATAGGCCGCATGAGTATCCGGGTAGGTATTAATGGAAACCGCGTCCGGCTGCGCAGCGGCCAGCGCCGTTTCATAATCGGCAAAGGTTTCGGCGACATCCAATTCCTGCGCCAGTTTTTCGCAGTCTGAAGCCGGACTTACCAGCCCGACAATCTTGAAGCCGTCAATTTTCTTATAGGCGCGGGCATGGGAACTGCCCATGTGCCCGCAGCCGACGACCAGAACTCTCACTTCTTTCATATTTTACCTCCCTTGATTAACGCGGCACCTTAACCCAGACGCCGGGCTGGCGCAGCGCCGCGGTTCCGGCCTCAATCAACGCCGCGATTTCCAGAGTTTCGCTTTCCGGTATCAGACAAATGCCGGTATCGAAAAATTCCAGCATCGCTTCGATAAAACACGGGAAAAAGTCAGTCATCCGGTCAAAATGAATACTTTTCAAATCTCCGTACTGGGCAGTAATCTGAAATCCCTGGCCAGGAATGAAATTAAACGCGCCGCGCCGTTGATCGGCGTAATCAATAAGCATGGAATGCGAGACACCGTTAGTAGACTGTAAAACCCTGACCGCACCGCTACCCAGCAGTTTTACCAGCATTTCCAACTGATGAATGGCGTATATTTCAAAACTGCCGCCGCCGCCGACCGTCAGTACTGAGTTAATCGCCTGCCCGTCTATTTCCGTCAATGCTTTTTCCAGCTCCGGCGCATAACGCAATGCCGAACTGGACATCAGCGGCGTACCGTATTCTTTCGCTTTCGCGAACATCCGCTTGGCGGCCGCCAGCGACGGTGCGAAAGTTTTGTCAATATAAACCGGCTTACCGCTACGGAGCGCCAGATCGGCCAAATCCTCATGGCGCTCCGAATTGTCCGGCGAAAGCACGCAAATACAGTCACATCCATCGACCACCTGCTCAATGGAAGCCGCCTGGACGATATTCATTTCACTGCACCACTCCTTAAGGGGCTTTTTACCT
>JAQUOK010000537.1 GCA_028717165.1 Victivallaceae bacterium
GATATTTGTTTTTCGCCGCAATCGCCTGGAGTTTTTCTTTCATATAAGCGCCGATCTTTGCGGAGTTTTCAACCAGTTTTTCTTCTTTCATAAAATCCAGAATAACCGGAACGACAGAACTGGAAACCGGATTGCCGCCGAGCGTGCTTGACAATTCGCCTTTACTCAGACAGGAGAAGACGTCATCGGTTGCCACTACCGCGGAAACCGGTATGCCGCAGCCGATCGCTTTGCCCAGGGTAACGATATCCGGCTGCAAATTTTCATGCTCCATGGCAAACATTTTTCCGGTGCGTCCGTAAAGCGTCTGCACTTCGTCCAGAGTGAAGAGCAAGCCGTTGGCGCGCGCCCATTCTTCCAAGCGCTTCAGCCATCCGGCGGGCGGGAATATAAAACCGCCGGCGCCCTGATACGGTTCGACGATCAGCCCGGCCAGACTGCCGGTGGAATTGGCGCTGATCAGGGATTCCAAATAAGCGAAATATTTTTTAAATTCCGGGCCGTCATTACAGAAACCGAGCGGATCGCGATAAGGATTCGGAAATGCTGCGCGGATAACTCCGGGCAGTGACGGGCCGTAGCCTTTTTTCGGACCGGCCAGCCCGCCGGCCGCGGCCGAACCGGCGGTCCGCCCGTGAAATCCGCCTTCAAACGCCAGTATCTCATATTTGCCGGCGCGGCGCTTCATCAGGCGCAAAGCCGCTTCGGTCGCTTCGGAGCCGGTACTCAGGAAGAAGCATTTGCCGAAATGTTCCGGCATTACCTGCATCAACGCTTTGGCCGCCTTTACGCGGTAAGCGGTAGGACATTCATAGTTGTTGATCAGTTTAGTGACTGATTCCTGTACCGCTTTTATCATTTTGGGGTGGCAATGGCCGACATTGGTAACCAGTACGCCGGAAGTCCAGTCGATATAAGTATTGCCGTCAACATCGGTTACGATGCAGCCTTCCGCCTTGTTCCATACGACCCGGGCCTGGTAACCGGTCACGTCGGCTTCGTATTGACGCCACTCATCAAGCAATTGTCTGCTTTTCGGTCCCGGCAGCGTTCCTTTCACATTTGCATAAGCCATGATCAAGACTCCTTTTTTTCATAAATATATGTAAAATTTTTGCTTGGGATTTCAAAATGTAGCCACGGCTGTCCTCAGCCGTGCATCCCACGACATCACGCTCCTGGGGACAGGGGCGGCTACATCGTCTTTAACTCTTTAATTTCATTAACCACGCAACGCGCCGATTTGCCCATTGCTGCGGCCAGAATGTCATCCATGATGCTTTTCCGGATTTCCCAGCCGGCTTCTTCCGAGGCCCAGCCGAGGTGGGGGGTAAGAATTACATTTTCCAGGCCGAAAAGTTCTAAATCCGGTTCCGGCGGCTCTTTATCGAAAACGTCTATCGCGGCGCCGGCAATAACGCCGTCCCTGACAGCTTCGGCCAGGTCGCCGGAATCCACCATCGGGCCGCGGGAAGTGTTCACCACATAGGCGGTCGGCTTTATCAGCGCCAGAGTTTCCTTATTGACAACATGGCGGGTTTCCTCGTTCAGCGGAGTATGGACAGTCAGGAAATCGGCTTCTTTAAATAAGGTTTTTTTATCGACAAATGCCAGTCCCTGTTCGACAAGGTCTTTTTTACGGTGTTCCTTCAGATAAGGGTCACAGGCAATAATGCGGAACCCGAAAGTACGGAGTTTGCGGAAAACCCGGCTGCCGATACGGCCGGCTCCGAGAATGCCGAGGGTCTTGCCGTCCAGCCGGTAGATCGGGAATATCCCGGTGAAATCCCACTGTCCGCGTTTCGAGGATTCTTCCAGAGTACGCCGGCTTCGCACCACTTTCCGGGCGCAGGCAAAGATCAGTGCGATGGCATGTTCGGCCACGTCTTCTTTACAATAATCCGGCTGATAGGCAAACTGAATACCGTGTTTGGTGCAGGCGGCGACATCGACATTGTCATATCCGATACCGTGGCGGATGATCAGGCGGCACTTTTCCAGTCCGGAGATTATCGCTTCGGTCATTTTCAGCATATTGACGACAATCACGTCAGCATCCCGGATTTTTTCCAGCACCTCATTATCAGGTTTGAATTTAAGCTGAAATGTTTCAAACTGAATATCCTTTTCCGCCAAAACGCCGGCTTCCCAGTTCAGGTCATTTTCAATATAGTCGGTGACCACAACTTTAAATTTTTCGCTCATCTTTTTTTAATCCTTATCATTAATAATTCAATGTAGCACAACCGTCCCGGTTGTGTTTATGCTCAAGACGCTTAAGCTACATTATGAGTAGTCAATAGTTACAGAGCAACCGGACTCGGCGGCCTTATAAATCGCTTCAACGACTTTAAGGGCTTTGACCGCATCTTCGCCGCCGATAAACGGCGGTTTGTCATTAATAATGTCATCCGCGATTTCATTGACATATTCAAGTCCGAGTGAACCGCAGTATCCAGGAACGTCTTCGAGTTCGAATTTGATTATCTGCCGGGGCGCGCCGCCGAAATTTCTGTTGTCGCTACAGACTAACATGGTTTGCTCCGTACCTTCGAAAGACGGCGCAAAATTAATACAGCCTTCGGCGCCGCGAATCCCCAGGTAAAGGTCCCGCCCGAACGGATAGCTGTCCGGTACCGTATAACTGATATCCAGCGCCAGCGTCGTCCCGCAGTCAAAGGTGGCAACCGCAAAAGAATTATCCTCGACATCGTAGGCTTTATTGACATGGACATTTTTACCGATAACTTCTGTGATCTCGGAATTCAGCAGCCAGCGGTAAAGGTCGATCCAGTGTACCCCGAGATTGTACATCGGACCGCCGCCGCTTTTCGCCCTTTCAAGCATCCAGCCGCTTTGCCCTTCAAGGTAACGGTGCAGGCCGCCGGCGGCGCAGCGCCCCTCGCAGCCGACGATCCGTCCGAGTATTCCCGTGTCTATAAATTCTTTCATTTTCCGGATAACCGGATGATAACGCCAGAGGTAGGGAGTAGAGAAGAGAACTTTGTTTTCAGCGCAGGCTGAGGCTATGGCTTCAGCTTTCGCGGAAGCGCTGGCCACCGGCTTTTCAACTACGACATGAATGCCTTTTTCCGCGCAAGCAAGCGCCGCGGCATCGCAATCGCAATGCGGCAGGAAAATAAAGGCCAGGTCAATTTTTTCCTGTTCCAGCAGATCATGCCAGTCGGCGTAAGTTTTAACCCCGAACTGTCCGGCGAAATTATCCCGCAGTTGTTCCTGCGGGGCGCTTGCCGCGACCACCTCGGTTTTGTTACACCTGGCAAAAAGAGGCA
>JAQUOK010000538.1 GCA_028717165.1 Victivallaceae bacterium
GGCAGACATTTTCAGCTCGTGGATACGGGCGGCCTGGGAATGCCGGCCGGGAAAACCCGTAATGTCGACACCTGGGACAAATGTATTGCCGACCAGGTGGAAGCCGCGATCGGAGCCGCCGATATATTGATTTTGGTGGGCAATGTCCAGGAGGGCGTTGTTCCCCTTGACGAAGAGGTGGCCAGGCGGCTCCGGACATGCGGAACCAGGGTTATCCTCGCGGCCAACAAAAGCGATAATCCTGAATTGAGCGCCGCCGCGGCGGAATTTTCCGCGCTGGGTTTTGAGGAAATCATTCCGGTATCATCGCTTCACCGGCAAAATATAGACCTGCTTCTGGACCAGGTGGTGAAAGACTTCGTAGAGCTTGCCATTGCGGAAGAAGAGCATGAACCGTTCAGGATAGCGGTAGTCTGACGTCCGAACGTCGGCAAATCCTCGCTGGTCAATGCCCTGCTCGGAGATGAACGCGTAATCGTCAGCGATGTCGCCGGTACCACCCGTGACTCTGTGGATGTTGATTTTGAACTCGAATATAAAGGTGAGAAACTGCCTGCTTCACTGATCGATACCGCCGGGCTGCGCAAACGCGCCAAGGTCCGCAATGCGGTTGAGATGTTCAGCATAATGCGTGCCCAGGAAGCGGTCGAACGGGCCCGGCTGGTATTGTTTCTGGTTGAAGCCTCGCCGGCAGGGGTGACGGCTCAGGATCGCCGGATCGCCGCTCTGGTTGAAGAATCCGGCAAAGCCTGCGTTATCGTAGTGAATAAATATGACGTCCAGCGTTCCGAACATTCGCAGGACGAACTGCTTAAGGAATTGCGGTTTTCGCTCCCGGGCATGAACTATGCTCCGGCGGTTTTCGTCAGCGCCAAAGAGAAATACAACCTTGACGGCCTCCTTGACCAGGCCGCCCAGGTCATGGAGCAACTGGAACTGCGCATTCCGACCTCAACGGTAAACCGTGTACTCTATGATGCTTTTGAGCGGGTTTCGCCGCCGGTTACCGGGAGATCCCCGCTGAGATTCTATTACGCGCTCATGGCCGCGAATGAACCGCCGCATTTTATCATGTTTGTCAACGAACCGAAATACTGCGCCGCCAACTATCTCAATTATCTGAAAAAGGCTTTACGCAGCGCTTTCGATTTTACCGGCCTGCCGATAATCGTCACCTTGCGGGCGCGCCCCAAAAAAATCGCCAGTTTCCATACGGAAGGGCGTTCCGCCAGAAATAAACCCGGTTCAAAAGCCGCGATCGCAAAATTTGTCCGTAATAAGAAAAAAGCGGAAAAAGAGCAGGAACGCAGAAAGAATAAACGGAATACCTCCGGAAAGCCGGGGAAACGCAGAAAGAAATAACATTTTTGAGCAGAGGAAGACGTTTACCAGGCGCTCTTTGCAACCCGGACAAAACTGCCGGTTACCGGTAGTTTGTCGTTACTGGAAAGGCTGAAAGTAACGAAGAATATGGACAGCAGCCCATGAAATTACGAAATCACTCTCTGATAAAAAGAATAAACCGGTCCCGGGTCATGAATGTGATCCGGGTGAATTCACCTATCGCCCGTTCGGAAATCGCCGCTGAAACCCAGCTCGACCGCAAAAGCATCACCAATTTCATTACAGAACTGCTGGATGAAAAACTGGTAATCGAGTCCGGCAGGAAAGAAAATATTTCCGGCCGGCCGTATTCGCTGCTTAAATTTGCGGATAATTTCGTTGCCGGGATATACATAGCGCCGCATCTGTGCCGGGGAGTCCTGATCGACTTTTACGGCAATATAATCGCTTCGCATGAAATTGAATACCCGCTTTATGCCGATTTGACTACCATCTGCCGCGCCGTCGAAAACATTTATCACGAACTGGGTTCAGTGCATGTTCCTGAATTCGGAGTGGGAATTTCCATGCCGGGAAGTCTGAACCTGCAAACCGGTACTATGGAGGAAGCTGTAAACATACCTTCGCTTTCCGGCGTAAACGTCCGCAAAACCTTTTCCGCTTTTATCGATAAGCCGTTGTTTCTCGAGGAAGAATCCCGTTCCATCGCCCTTGCCGAAAAATGGTTCGGGAAGGGGCGTAATCATGATGACTTCGTTGTGGTTGAGGTTTCCGCGGGAGTCGGCATGGGAATAGTTGCGGGACGCCGCTTGTTCAAAGGCGCCGGACAATATGCGGGGGAAGTCGGACATGTGGTCATAGAACCCGACGGCCGGCGCTGCCGCTGCGGCAATAAAGGCTGTCTTGAAACCTATGCTTCCGAACCGGCCGTCGTCAAAGCCTTGAGCGAATACGGTAAATGCGGTTTTGAACGTTTGCGTTATTTTCCGAAGAACAGCATTTCCCGTAAGGATTATGAACGGGTTATGAATGAGGTCGGTTACCGCCTGGGACAGGGCTTGGCCGCGGTGGTTAACATTTTATGTCCCAGGACGATAATATTTTCCGGCGCCGTGATCGACTTGTTCGGGACAGCTATTCTCGCTCCGGTCCGCGAGGGGATAAACAGGAACAGCGTAAAAAGCAATGCCGGTCAGACGGAGTTATTTGTTTCCGAACTCGAACATGTCGATGCTTTAGGCGCCGCCACTCTGCCGCTGGCAAACATATTTGAAGTTCCCGGCTACTTTTATATATGACCGCCGGGAAGCCGTCAATTCCATTCACAGAATATAACTCTTATCCGTCAACAGGCTGCGGAATTTCTGAACAGAGATAATAGAGCGCCGGCTCGTCTTCTTCTATTTCCGGGAATCTGCCCATAAGTTCAAGGAAGCGATTGTCTGCCGAGTCATCGTTGACCATGGATACTTCGCCGGAAAGAACCGTTCCCTGGCCTTTTTCGGCATAAAAACTGTGGTATAAGTACGGCGGCAGGGTTATGCTTTCGCCGACAGCGAGCCTTATTGTTTCTCCGGGCGCAAACTCCCGTTCCACCCCGTCCAGAGATACTCTTACAGGTTTTTCTTTGTCCAGTTGCCCGTTACCGGTCGAATTATACAATTCCAGCAGCAGGGTTCCGCCGCCGCGGTTGATAATATCTTCCATCTTATAAAAATGGAAATGCATGGGGGTGCGCTGTTCTTCCTCTATGATCATTATCTTTTCCGCATATGGTTTACGGTATTGCGGATTTTTAACATTGCCGTTCCGGAGAGTGAACAGGGCGAGTCCGCAGTTGCGAAAATCGCCGGTTCCGAAATCCGTAATATCCCATCCCAGCAGATTGTCACGTATTTCATTCGCCTCAGTCCCCCTGGCCGTCCAGTACGCGGGCGTCCAGTA
>JAQUOK010000539.1 GCA_028717165.1 Victivallaceae bacterium
CGAATACCTGGGCGGAGAAATCGGACTGATCGCCACCTTGCAGACCTGGAGCCGCAGTAAAGATCAACACGTGCATATTCATTATCTGGTTCCGGGCGGGGGAATTTCCCCGGACGGCAAATACTGGCTGTTCCCGAAGAACCGCGACTTCCTGATCCCGGCTCCGGCATTGTCGAACCTGGTGCGCGGGAAAATGCGGGATACCCTGAAAACACTGAAATTATACCGGGAAACGCCGTTGAGCGCGTGGGACAAACACTGGGCAAGCGACTGCCGGGACGTCGGCAACGGCATGTCGACTTTCAAATATCTCGCGTTTTACATGCACCGGGGAGCCATTTCAAACAAGGATATCGTCGCTTACGACGGCGAAAACGTCACCTTTAAATACACCGAATCGCGCTCTGAAATTGTGCGTTACCGGACGCTTCCGGCACTTAAATTCATGCGGCTCTGCCTGCGGCATGTTCTCCCGGCGGGATTTCAGAAGACCCGCTACTACGGACTCCTGGCCTCGGCGAATAGAAAAACTGTTCGTGAACTGCGGCTTCTGATCCTTACGACACGTTACTCCAGAGTCCCTGAACCGGAAGATTTCGTGCTTGAACCTCGCTTGTGCTCGAAATGCGGAACGCCGATGGTGTATCGCGGCACATATTCCAGAGCACCTCCGAATTCAGTAATGGGAGGAGAGTGGTGAAACATTCACGAACAGTTTATAACCGCTTTTTCAGGATGCTTTCGTTTCCGACAATGAACGCATCCAGGACTTTTACTGTCTGCGCTGAAAACCATCGCCGACTTTTCATAAAAAAACAGTATTCTCATACCTTTATAAAACGGACAAAGGTAATTCAACTGACAAAAAAACGGTTACGGCAAAGAACATACCGACTTTTCAATGATTTTTCAAGTCGGTACTACCTCATGATTGCCCAGGCGGACTAAAAGCAATACCCATATACCCAAATAATACCGGCTCAGTTCAAGTAGGTTTAATATTTTCTCCGAAAATACCAAACCTAATTCTTGTCTTCCCCGCTTCCCGAGTTATGAGACTACCGTCAAAAAATTGAGAAAAGAAAAATTTTGACTGCATGGCAAAGTTTTTATTTGCAAATGCGGATTCGCTGTGATATTTTATTATCAGAGGTAATAAAAATTTCGGAAAAAAACGGCAAAGAAATCAGGGTGATTTTTTTGCGGAATCAGGAAACTTTTATTTAACGACCTTAACGGATGGAGTTCAGTACCATGAAATACGTTGCCCCTAAAATGGTTGCTGTTTCCCGCCGGGTAGTCAATACCTATCCTGGCGGCAGCGGTGTAGATTGATTTTTGCACGGAATCAGGAAACCTCTATTTAGCAACTTTAACGAATGGAGTTAAATACCATGAAATACGTTGCTCCTAAAATGGTGGTCGTTTCCCGCCGGGTAGTCAATACCGGCGGCAGCGGCAGCGGCGTATATTGATTTTTGCACGGAATCAGGAAACCTCTATTTAACAACTTTAACGAATGGAGTTAAATATCATGAAATACGTTGCTCCTAAAATGGTGGTCGTTTCCCGCCGGGTAGTCAATACCTATCCTGGCGGCAGCGGTATGGCTTAAGGTACCGCACCGGAGTTCCGGCAATAATCCCGTCAGCAGTACCGTTGAGGAGAGAAAAGGACATTTTTGATTTCTGGGGCTGTCTGGCGAAAACTTCACTTGCAAATGCAGGTTTTTCGTAGTAGTCTATTGTAGATAAGGGAATAAAAGCGGCGAAAAAATCACTCTGATTTTTGCACGGAATCAGGGAAGATCTGTTGAACAACTTTAACGGATGGAGTTCAGTACCATGAAATACGTTGCTCCTAAAATGGTGGTCGTTTCCCGTCGGGTGGTCAACACCAACGGCAGCGGCAGCGGTATAATACTATAGCGTAGAGCAGAAATCGTGAAATGTGTCGCTCCCAAAATGGTTGCCGTTCTATACCCAAATGCCGATAGTAGATTCCAATAATGACGTACATCTGCGAATAGCGGGTGTTTTTTGCAGTAGGGTGAATTGCAGTTTTGAGAGATGGAAAAATTTATTGAATTGGTGACCAGTTCCGGTATTCGCATGGTGATGCGGGCCGAGGGTTTGGCGGCGGTCAGGGTGCTGGAGAGACTGAGTTTCATGATGGCGTTGCCGCTGACGGGGAGAATGCCCGGTTTGACGGCGATGGTGGTCATTTATTCTCCGGAGTGCGCTCCGGACAATCCGGGCGAAAAAACCGAAAGGGAATTCTGTGCCGGGTACTTCATTTATCGGCAGGGAGACCAAATCAATCTGGTGATGAGTCCCGATTATCTCGGGACTGATGAATTGGCCCGCGTCAGATTCCCGCTGATGCTCATTTTGATGCTGGGTACCGTCAACAAGCTTTCCTGCGTTATGCTGCATGGCGCCATGCTGGAGGATTTTGAAGGCAAGGCCATAATCGTGATTGCTTCGAGCGGCGAAGGCAAGAGCACTACCGCTCAGCGTTTTATTGCCGCCGGCGGAACAGCACACCATGACGACCAAATGCTTTTGTGCTGGAATAATGATGGCAGAAAAAGGAGTTTCTTCGTGCACGGGCTGCCGACCTGGAGCCGCGTTTTTCGTGACGGTTTGGCCAGCGAGACTTTTCCTTTTGCGACCCGGCGGGAGGTCAAAAATATCTATGTCTTGACCCGGGCGAGTGAACGTGAAGAAATCGTTGAAATCCCGGCAGCCGTCTGGCACGGGCATTTGCTGGGCGCCTTTTTCGAGCATATGATCTGGCCGGAAGCGATTCTCACTGCTGCGGAAAAACTTCAGCTTTTCGCCGGGGTCTGGGAAATTGTCCGCCAGCTCGACCGCCGGTTCCGGCCGCTTTCGCTGGCGGCCAGACTGGATGGCGATTTAATCAGAACATTGCGAAACGCTCCAAATCAAAACATTGTCCAGGAGAAAAATGAAGCTTAATCCATTAGTGGTATATCAGGAAGAGTTTGACAAAAGCGCAATTCTGTTCAATCCGGCCACCGGGGAATCATTTATGCTCAACCATACCGCCTCTTTTTTGTGGAAGGAATTTATGAACGGAAAAGATGAGGCCGGGGCCGTTGCCGCTTTGAAGGTTGCCTGTGACGGCGGCTTACCGCCGGAGGCGGAGCGGGAGATTGAGGACTTTATTGCCGAACTTAGAACCAATGGCTATATCGCCGACTGATTGTTGAGACATATGCTTTCGGGCCGCGAACAAATTCTTACTGTCGC
>JAQUOK010000540.1 GCA_028717165.1 Victivallaceae bacterium
CCGCTTCGCGAGGGAAATTGTTCTATCGTTTGGCTCAACATGCTGTGGTCACAGAACCCTCAACCTACAAAGATATTGTCGGCACACAACCTATTGGGGGTGGTTGAATCAAGTGCATACCCCGGTAGATTTATATTTTCAACTGCTTTTTCAGAATGATCATTCATCCCTTGGATTTGAAAAATCATAGGATCTTTTAAGCGTTTCATACAGACTCGAATCCTGAACTTTACTTTCATGTGATTTCGCCTGTTTTTTCGGCTGTTCCAGAGTCCAGGGAATAAATATGCTGATCGGAGCAGTATCTCCGCAAACCCGGAAGAAAATATGATAAATAAGTTCGGTATTCCAGGCGCTGTAAAAAAGCAGCGCATTCAAAGCCGCGGCATTGCCCTGAATGAAATCCATCCACATTTGCGTAGACTGGGATTTATCGAAACGCTTGAGTTCCTCCGGATACTCCAGGCCGATCTCCGCAGCCGTATCTATCAGTTTTTCCTCGCAGTAATCAACAAGATTGACGTAAGCGTCATATTTCAGTCCGAACTGGGATTTCATCAGCGACATAATTATTTCCTCTTCATCAAAAGAAACGATAACGTCCGCTTTATTCCATTGTTCAATCATCACTTCAGGACTGTCGAGACTTTTCGTCCATGAACTCCACTGAAAATTGTAGAGCCACACCATTGAAGCAACAAACTCCCTGCCGATTTCACCTACGATATGCGCATCGAAGAAAAAGACGCTGTCCAGACTCAGTTCATATTCATCCATAGCATAATACCCCCCCTTTGCCCAAAAAATAACAGACAAACCTCTCCACTGCTATGAAAATAATACGCAAGTCGATAAAAATCAATACCTTAAATTGAAAATGTTAGAAAATTATTAAAAAAATCAATTCCGAACTGAAAATCGCCCCCAAAACCATTATCAACCTGCAGCACAGGTATTTACAATTTAACAAAAAACTTAAGAATCCCCAAAGACCGGGTTCTGCACTTTGTACCATGAAAGTGCAGAAGATACAAAATTTCATATACGCGAAAATTCTAAGGAAAACCCGAAAAACGTGTGTCAAAAGCGTTTTAGTCAGAAATTGCGGCTTCAGGCATAAGGAGTGGGGTCTTTGACGCCGGCTTCGGCAAAACCGGCGCGGCGCAAATGGCAACTGTCGCATTTGCCGCAGGCAAAACCTTCTTTGCTGGGATTGTAACAGGTCCGGGTGAGGGAATAATCCACTCCCAAAGCCGTCCCCCGTTTTATTATTTCAGCTTTGTTCAAGGTCTGAAGCGGAGTATGGATATTGAAGCTCCAGCCCTCGCCTTCGGCTTTGGTGCCGATCGTGGCGCACTTCTGAAAAGCTTCGATGAACCGCGGACGGCAGTCCGGATAACCGGAAAAATCTACGGAATTAACCCCGATAAATATGTCCCTGGCGCCGAGCGCTTCGGCATAGCCGGTCGCCAGCGAAAGGAATATGAGATTGCGCGCCGGCACATAGGTAACCGGAATACTGTTCAAATCCAGGTCTTTGCGGTCGGGAACGTCAATATTGTCGGTAAGCGCGGAACCGCCCCATTTGCGCAGATCGATTTCGATGAGCGTGTGTGCGGCGACGCCGAGCGAAGCGGCGACATGCCGGGCGGCCTCAAGCTCACAGCCATTGCGCTGGCCGTAAGCGAAACTTAAAGCATAACATTCGAAGCCTTCAGACCCGGCGATAGCCAGGCAGGTCGCGGAATCAAGTCCGCCGCTCAATAATACAACCGCTTTTTTCGACATAATAATAAAATCCTGCTTGGGGCGCTTATTAAATAACTCCTGCGGAGTCAACTTGCATACGGCGTTAAATCTTAAAAATAGCAGATTACCGATAAAAATACAAGAACTTAAAGTTCGGCACTGGACAAAAACCCGATTTCATATTAACTTTAGAGAATTACAGATTAACTTAATTGCGGTGATATCATGCCCTTGAGCAAAATCAGAGATAAAATCGACGATATCGATAAACAGATAGTCGAACTGCTTAATCTGCGCTATCAGGAAGTCGAAAAGGTCGGAGTCTGGAAAAAACAGAACAACAGCCCGATCTATATTCCGGAACGGGAAAAGGCCCTCCTGGAAAAAATATGCAGACACAACCGGGGGCCGATGACCAGGGAAATCCTGCATAATATCTACCGGGAAATCATGTCCGGCGCGCTGAAACTGGAAAGCCCCCTGAAAGTAACTTATTTCGGAGCCCCCGGCTCTTTCACGCATCAGGCCGCTCTCAGTAAGTTCGGGCACAGCGTGGAACTTCATCCCGCCGACACGATAGCGGCAGTCTTCAAAGCAATCGAGGCGGAACGCAGCGATTACGGCTGCGTCCCGGTCGAAAATTCCACGGAAGGGGCGGTAACCCATACTTTGGATACGCTGGTGAATACCGACTTGTCAATCTGTGCGGAATTGAATCTGCCGATCCATCATAACCTGCTCAGCCGCGGACCGTTCAGTGAGATAAAACGGGTTTACAGCCATATTCAGGTACTCGGCCAATGCCGCGAATATCTGCAGGAAAATCTGGCGGGAGCGGAACTTCTTGAATCTGCCAGCACTCCGAAAGCCGCAGCTATAGCGGCCAAGGAAAAAGGCTCAGCCGCCCTCGCCGGAAAAATTGCCGCCGAATTATTCGACTTGAACATTCTGGCGGAAAATATTGAGGATTTCAGCAATAACACTACCCGCTTCCTGATCCTCGGCAAACAGAGAACGCAGCCCACCGGCGATGATAAAACGTCCATCTGTTTTGCGATAAAAGACAAGGTCGGCGCGCTCTATGACTGCATCAAGCCGTTCAGGGACAAGGGAATAACCATGACAAAAGTGGAAAGCCGCCCGATGAAGAACGCCAACTGGGAATACTGTTTCTTTATCGACATCCTCGGGCACCGCGACGAAAAGACAATCCAGGAAGCGTTTACCGAAATTGAAAAACTATGCTCGTTTTTCAAGATACTGGGCAGTTATTCCAGAGTTCAGTAAAGAGCCGGCACCTGCCTGTCTACCGGTTCCTTAGTCAGGGAAATTCAGGGATTATTGTTTTTGTCCCGAATTTCCCCCCGCTATTCAAAATTGTTCCCGCGTTTTCGGGTATAGATCTCGGGATCGATTAAAGACTCAGCGGTTCCTGTCCTTCTTATAACTTCTTCAGTCCATAAAAGGTTTCCCACGCCGCATGACGAATGAGCATCCGACCCGGTGGAAAATTTAACGACCC
>JAQUOK010000541.1 GCA_028717165.1 Victivallaceae bacterium
TTACGGATTTTGCGGGCCAACACCGGTACATTTCCAGCAGTCCCCCAACTCATTTCGGTGATGACGCGCATCCGGATATTGATTTTGCCGGGGTGGCTAAAAAATATCCGACATACGGTAATACGCTGTTTCGTTGTACAGCAGAAGAAGCCAAGCAAATCAAACAGGGTTTAGGCAATACATGGAACTACAGCAAACTGAAACTGTGGTTAAAATTCAGTCCTGAAACGATGCAGTTCCATATCGTAAAGATATTCATCATGCCGCCGGGGGAAAAGAGCTGAGTCTATAATGCGTAATCTCATCCCACTTGTTATGTTCTTTATATCAGTAGCGTTATCTGCTGGTCCAGAGCATGACAAGTGGGGAACTTATCCTCGGGATTTATTTTTTGAATTCGAAGCCTTTGTCGTTTCCTTCGACGGACCCGATGACGACGATGGCGACGGCAAGCCAGACCTCTGGGGTATCCCTGAATTCGTTGCCTATGAGATACGCAGAACAGATGAAAAGCATAAACTCCCCAAGCGTCCAAAATGGACAACTGATGAAAAACTGTTTAAATCCGGGATCGCGCCGGATGATAAAACCTATGCAGTATCCGGTACCCGCAAACTCCCTGAAGTCAAAACCGACTTCCGTTTTATCCGGGGCCATATGTGCCCCAAGTCCACCGCCGAAAGAATCAGCGTCAAAGCCGTTATCGAAACCCATACCATGTTAAATGCTTGCCCCCAACTCCAATCCCAAAACAACGGCATCTGGAAAGAACTGGAACAGAAATGCGAAGCCATGGCAGACCAATACGGGAAAGTCTGGGTGATCTGTGGTCCAGTATTCTTCAACAAAACCCCATCTATGTGGTTGGGCTCAAACACCGAAAAACAAGCGGCAATTCCCGATGCCTTCTTCAAAATCATCATCTGGCAAGAGGGGCACAAGATAATCCATCATCCCTACCTGATTCCGAACATTCTAATTAAACACCAACCATTAAAATCCTATCGAACCACCATCGAAAGAATCGAATCATTAACTGGATTAAAATTTCTGAAAAAATTATCCAAGCCCCAGAAGCCATCAAAAACCATAAGCAAATAGCCAACTTTTACTTCTCAGATCTAAGCTAAACCGAGGTTCAAGCCGACATCCTTGTTGTCCCGTTTTAGAGCCTTCTATAAATCTTTCAAGTATTTTGCAAACCACGATTGATTTAACGATTTTCAGAATTACCTTTCTATTGTTGGACCGATGAAAACGAGTACAAAAGGTGTCGCTTCCAAAGGTACCGTTTAGTACCGTTTCAAGACTTTAAAGTACCGAAAAGTACCGTTTTTCAGAGGTTTTATTTTTTACACAGATATGGCCAAATCCTATATTTTTGAGCATAAAAAGTTTAAAACTCTGTGGTTTCGAGGTTAGCATAATTAATTGTTCGATTCTGGTCCTTGCCACCATTTGAACGTGATACCGGAATTGAAACCGTTTTTATGAGACAGTCTCAATTCCGTTTTTTTCATTATTTTCCTGTGGTTTGAGGCAGCAATAGTTCTTACAGGAGCTAAATTCCCCAGTTTTTTCAGTGGGTGATAATTATTATAAAATTCAATAAACTCTCCGACAACATTTTCCAAGGTTTTGGTAATGAAAAATTATTTTCAGGTGCAACAGGATATTTACCGGGCGTTTGGCTGTAAGACCCGCCTGCCGGCCCCCCGTCATGGGACTGGTAATAGGCTTCTACTTCCGGGGGGATGAGCGTCATCCGGCGGCCGGCCACACTTATGAGCCGGGTACTTTCTACGAGAAAAATCCTGCTGCGCTTGCGCTAGAATTGAGCGGCAAGAATGCTGTTCCGGGCATTGCCATTGAACTATTACTCGGCCCCGGGCACAGCCGGCAAAATAACAACAGGAATGAATTAGAGCTGAACGACAGTAGAACCTTTTCCGGTTTCTTTTGTCCCAACATGACCGCAAATTAAGGACGATAATTTATGGAAAACAGCAACAAAACAATGTTAAAGAATGGAAAACGGACAAAGAATGCGGTATTGATTTGGCTGGAATTCATTCCTTTCTGGTTTTTATATCAAGGAATTCGACTAATGTCGTTAAAAATGGGGTATGCGCTGAATCGTGTGCTCTTTGGCCTGCTGTTCCAGTTCGATGCGAAACATCGCACCCGGGCCATTTCGCATATCCTGCATGCCGGAATGGCCCGGACTTCTGAACAAGCCACTGAAATTGCCAGGACGGCATTTATCAGTTTCGGCAACCTGTTGGCGGAAATCATCAAAATGGACCAGGTGTTCAAGCCGGAGATGATCAGCTTCAGGTCATCGCCGGAAAGCTACGAGCGGGCATTCGGCACACATAAAACCAACGTTATCGTGATAACCGCCCATTACGGGAACTGGGAACTGGCCGGTTCATTCTGGGCCACGTTATCGGGTTATCCGATGGTGTCCGTCATGCGCCCATTCAGCAACCCGCTGATCGGCAAATATATTCTTCGCGGCCGGGAAGCCGGCAACCATCAGAGCATCAGCAAAGACGGCGGCATGCGGGGTTTGCTGCGCGCACTCAGAGACGGCAAGACTATTGCGATTCTCGCCGACCAGCACGCTGCAACCAGGGAGGGCGGGATCGAAACGGTATTTTTCGGACAGCCATGCCGGACTCATTCCTCACCGGCGAGGCTTCATCTGAAAACCGGCATTCCGATTGTGCCGCAACTGACCCGAAGACTTGATGAAAAAGGACATTTCGAGTTTATCATGGGGGATATCATCGAATACAAGCCGACCGACGATAGGGGAAAAGATATCCGTACCGTTACGCAGATGTATACTACGGCGCTGGAAAAACTGATTGCGCAGGACCCGTCCCAGTGGCTATGGGCGCACCGGCGATGGCTGAATATCAATCGCAAACCATGAAGTAAGACATTTTTTAACGGGTAACTCTGATTATTCAACAGACAAAAAAAGGTTCTTCGACGGTTTATGACATAAGTCGGAACCCCGCTTTTATCAAGACTGCATAACCGCTCGCTGCGCTCGCTTTTATAAGTTTTTTCGCTTGACAAAAACGAGAACTCGACCAGTAATGAATTTGCTTTCAGGGGAAAACAAACTATTTCCGATTAGGACATTTGTCCGGTAAGTTCTGAATAAGACTTGAAAGCTGGTGTTTAACCTTTATTTTTCGAATCCCAAATCAAAAAACAAAAAGGAAAAACACCATGGGCCAATGTACCCTAAA
>JAQUOK010000542.1 GCA_028717165.1 Victivallaceae bacterium
CCGGCCATGGATGTTATAGCCGGTGATACCTTGACTTTTTTTATCCGGCTGTCATTACCGTGATTTTCAAAAACAATCGGAGCTTCATGATTACAGTTCAACGCAGGCGAACGCCCTTCGCATATTTCGGCATTACTTTGGCCGGTAGACATTATCGACGGCTGTTCGGGATAGACCAACGTATCCTTGGCCCGTTCCCTTTGTAATGTCGGCGAAACATTCTTGCTCTCGCCGGTGAACATTTCAAAGTTTAAGCCGTTGAATCCCGGCACTGACGCATCAACGCCGCCTGAAGAATCGCGGGTAATTTTCTGCCTCTTTTCGCGGCGCGGCGGAGTATCCCCATGGCGCATTTCGCCGTCAAATAATACTTGGGCGGGATATAGCCATTCACCAAGATATCCGATAACGAACAGACGGCGTCTGCGCTGCGGCACGGCATCTGGAAAACCGGCCACTCGGGTATATTGAGCGTCCAGCACTCGCCACGCCAGTCCGAAACATCCCGGCGCTGGAGTAATGATGCCGGCTTTGCTCCATCTCGGGTTTGGCACTGCGACTTCCCAACCGCACAAAAGCGATAAGAAACCGGCAAAATCCGTTCCTTTGTTGCTCGAAAGCACTCCCGGAACGTTTTCCCAGACGATCCAGCGGGAGCCTGTTCTATAAGCCAGTTTAACAAACTCAAACGCGAGATTGCCACGGGGGTCTTCGATACCTTTGCGCAATCCGGCGACCGAGTATGACTGGCAGGGAGTGCCTCCGACAAGCAGGTCGATATTTCCGTCATAGTCGTCATCCTTTATTTTCGTGAAATCCCCGAGATTCGGGATAGTTCCGCCATCCGGCAGTTCGGCAATTTGGCGGTGCCAGCGTTCGCGTTCCTTACGTTCTTTCCCGGTTTCAGCTTCCGCCGGATCAAGAGGCCGCAGCGGTTTGGTGGCATCAAAACGATAATGCAGTACCGCTGCCGGGAACGGCTCGACCTCAGCGAAAAATTTGGCAGTCCAGCCAAGGTGTTCCCATGCCAATGTAGCGGCTTCAACTCCGCTGCAGACGCTCCCGTAGTTCATGCTGAAATCTCCCAAAAAGCAGAAAATAATCAATTGCTTTCTATGTATTTATTATGTTCGGCATGGTTTTAATCATGTCATTTGCTTTGTTCTTATATACGAAAACGAAATGCAAAAAAACGAAAGACAATGAAAAAAATAACATTTTATTTTTATGTGATTTAATGAGATATTTTCTCTTAAAGGTTGACAAGTTGCTTTTTATGGTGTATAATAAACAAGTCTAAAGAGATAATTTCTCACAGGAGATAAAAATGATATTGACATTGACAATTGAAAACTGGATGTCCTATAAGGATTCTGTTGAATTTTCCATGATTGCAAGTAAGGAGAGACAACATGGAGAACGCTTGCCCAAAGTGGCAAAATATTCAACTAGGATATTGCCTTTTGCCGCGATATACGGAGGGAATGCATCTGGTAAAACCAATTTTTTTAAAGCGCTAAATTTTATCAGAGGGCTTGTTGTACGCGGATCATCACCTGACAGCATGATTTCTGTAGAACCATATCGTCTTGACGGCAACAGTGCTGATAAACCTTCCAGGTTTAAGCTTGAGTTGCTTATCGATGAATTAATTTATGAATTCAGCTTTGCTGTAACGAGAAAAGCTATTATTGAGGAAAAGCTGGTACTGATCAACAGCACAAGTGAAAAAGTTCTTTATGACCGTCAAGGTAGCAACCCGAATTTTGATAGTTCATTAGATAAAGAGCAATTTTTACATTTTGCTTTTCAAGGGACACGCGATAATCAGCTATTTCTGACAAACTCTGTTTCTCAAAAAGTTGATACATTCAAACCTGTTTACGACTGGTTTAAGGATTCTTTGGTACTGGTTGCTCCAGATGCCAGATTCGAGCCATTTGAACATTTTCTTGACAAGAACCATCCGCTGTACGGCACTATGAACGAAATGTTGCCTTTGCTTGATACAGGAATCTCCCATATCGGCGGAGAAGAAGTCCCTTTTGAGAACCTTCCATTACCAGAAGATATTATCAACAAAATTCGCGAGGATATCAAAGAAGATGCAGCAGTTCGTCTTAACGCTGGTCCCAACGAGCGTTTCATTATTACAAGGAGAGGAGAGGAAATCATTGCTAAAAAACTGATTACTTTTCATCCCAAATCTGATGGCACCGAGGCCAAATTCGAAGTTCGGCAGGAATCTGACGGTTCCCAGAGAATTATTGACCTTTTACCTGCTTTTCTTGAAGTTTCCGCGCCTAGTTCTCCTAAGGTTTATGTTATAGATGAAGTAGATAGAAGCTTACATTCATTACTGACAAGGCAGTTAATTGAGGCATATTTGGCTAGCTGCAATAATGAAAGCCGAGCACAATTACTTATTACGACTCATGATGTTTTGTTGATGGATCAGGACTTGCTCAGGCGTGATGAGATGTGGGTTGCAGAAAGAGACGTTGATGGCAGTTCAAAGCTACTATCTTTCAGCGATTATAAGGATGTTCGTTACGACAAAGATATCCGAAAAAGCTATCTGCAAGGAAGGCTTGGAGGAGTGCCAAAAATTTTATTGAGTAGTGCTTTTATTGACAGTCGGGAGGGTGATTGATGCCTCCTACAAGAAGGACTTTTAAGCGACAATTAGGAACTCGTCGTTATAAGAAGCTGTTTGTGATTGCGGCAGAGGGATGCAAAACAGAACCGCAATACTTTGCCGTTTTTAATGATCAAGATTCCGTTGTTAAAGTTAATTGTCTTAAAGGAAAACATGGCAGTGCTCCCCCACAAGTGCTTGCCAGAATGGAAAGACATATAAAAAAAGAAGGTCTTAAAAACACTGATGAAGCGTGGTTGGTCGTGGATAAAGATTCATGGACTGACGAACAGTTGATGTCGTTGCATACCTGGTCAGAGCAGAAAGAAAATTTTGGGTTTGCTTTAAATAATCCTAAATTCGAATACTGGCTGCTGTTGCATTTCGATGATGGTAACGGCATTAGTTCATCGCGAATGTGCTCTGAAAGACTGGAACGTTATATCCCGGGATACGACAAAGGCCTGGACATAAGGAAAATTTCCTTAGACATGATAAATGAAGCAATTGCGCGGGCAAGGAATAGGGATAATCCCCCCTGCGAACAATGGCCCCAAATAACTGGCACGACAGTTTATAGATTAGTAGAAAATATATTAAACTCAAAAAATAACAATGGGGA
>JAQUOK010000543.1 GCA_028717165.1 Victivallaceae bacterium
CCGCCTATAAAACAGGCTCATTAGCTCATATTTTATGTAAAAACCTTGAATGCACGCAAGCGAACGCCACCAGTTTCGCCTCGTTTTGAGGCCGCAAGAATTGAGGCGTGGTTACTGACCGATTACGAATACCGGTGATTTTTTCCATTTTTGTTCAAATAACATATTGACAAGTAAACGCTCGTATACTACACTGTAGTAAACGAGCGTTTACTTGATGAAGGATATAATCATGAGTGATACCAGGGAAAAAATACTGATAACGGCGTTGCGGTTGTTTGCGCAGGACGGCTATGAGGCCGCTTCCGTCAGCGCCATAGCAGGAATACTTGGAATGACGAAAGGGGCGTTGTACAGGCACTATAAGAACAAAAGGGAGATATTCGACCGTATCGTGGATCGCATGGTTCAAATAGACATTGAGTGTGCTAAAAAGCATGAAGTGCCTGAGGTGACCTTTGACCAAGCCCCATCGGCTTATCGCAATGCTACGATGGATAAAATTAAAAGTTTCACCATATCGCAATTCAAGTTCTGGACGGAGAATGAATTCGGATGTGATTTCCGCAAAATGGTTACATTGGAGCAATATAGAAATCCTGAAATAGCGGATTGGTATCAGAAGGTTTTCGCCAACGGACCGGTCAGCTACATGGAAGATCTGTTACGCGAAATGATGGCGCAAGGTGTTTTGAAAAACAGCAATCCCAGACTGCTGGCTCTTGATTTCTATGCTCCGTTTTATTTGTTGATAAGTATGTCGGACGCGCCGTCCGATGGAGAAAAAGCCATCGATCTTTTAACGGCGCATATCGATAGCTTTATACAGAAGAACGCCACAAACAGGCAAAGTCAATAAAAAAAAATAAGGAACAATGATAATGGACATCCCGCGTATTTTCAACATTACTGAAAGTGCTCACCGTATCCATAACCCGTTCACATCGGAAAAGTTCGCCACTCTCGGCGCGGTGTTGCGCTTGGAATCGGGAACTCGTGTGCTCGACCTCGGCAGTGGTTCGGGTGAGATGCTGTGCACCTGGGCACGCGATTATGGGATCTTCGGCGTCGGCATCGACATGAGCCGGTTGTTCAGCGAGCAAGCGAGACTCCGGGCTGAAGAACTCGGCGTTGCCGATCGAGTCGAATTCATCCATGGCGACGCCGTCGGCTACGTCGCCGACGAAAAGGTTGGGGTGGCGGCCTGCGTCGGCGCCACGTGGATCGGAGGGGGAGTCGCCGGCACCATCGAGCTTCTGGCGAAGAGTCTCCGCTCCGAAGGAATCATCCTCATCGGCGAGCCCTACTGGCTGCGGCTGCCGCCGACGGAAGACGCAGTTAGGGAATGCGGCGCTGATTCGATCTCCGACTTTCTCATGCTTCCTGAACTTCTCGCATCTTTCGGCGACCTCGGCTACGACGTTGTGGAAATGGTTCTGGCTGATCAGGAAGGCTGGGATCGGTACGAGGCCGCCAAGTGGCTCACCATGCGCCGATGGCTCGAAGCGAATCCCGGCGACGACCTCGCGAAAGATGTTAGAGCCAAACTGACCTTGGAGCCCCAACGCTACGCCGCATACACGCGTGAATACGTTGGATGGGGCGTGTTCGCACTGATGGCTCGGTAATGTGAGGCGGCCGGGATATTTGGCGGATTGTTAACGGCAGTTCAACAAATTCAGGAATTGTCGCAGTCCTTGGAAAATGTCCGGGATTTTTCTAATTTTCGCCGCTTGTTGGCGATTTGGTTCCGCGCCGCAAAACAAATGACGGCTCCTTTGCAACAAAGTTTTCAAGAACATTGATGCAAATGAATAATTCACCACAACTTGTCCATTCTCTGGCCTGCTTCAAATGGATTAAAAACATATTTTGATTACAACTTGGTATAAACCTAAAAAAAGCAGTTGCGCGGGAAATTCCAAATTCAAGGCAATGGCAGGACGAACTGACCATCGATTTCACCCGGCGCTAACGCCTCTCCATGTAAAAAAGACTTGAATGCCTCGGTCAAAATCCGTGCCCAACGGTATTCGTTATTCAACTGCGGCGCAGTTGAAAGCATATTCTTCAAAAATGCCGAAATCCGCTCGAACATTTCCATGGTTTTCGTTCCCAAACAGCCGGTTGCGCTCAAATGCAAGAGTCGCCGGCCACCGGTATTGGTCAGGCGTCCGATCACGTTTTGCAGAGTTTCACGCGAGGTACTCGCTTCCATGTGCCGGTCTTCTTCCGCCAGGCGTCGCAGGACGATAACCCGGCGGGAATGAGTCCAGCCCATTAACTGCAATCGCGTTTCACAGCCCTGCCAGCCTTTCCCGGCATCCAGCCACTCAAGCGCGGCGTCAGAAGAAAGTTCATCTATCAGTTTCTTGACGTTCGCGCTCTGACGCAGTTTAAAGAGATAGTCAACCTGTCGTGCCTCACAGCCGCTCATGGTTTCGTCGTTGCCGAAGCCAATATCGCCGCGAATCAGTTTAGGGTAACGCGAACGGGGCAACTGGCGGGCCAGAATATTCCACAAGCCGTCATGGGAATATTTCCCCGCCGTTTCATTGCCGGGACGCACCTCTGTATTCAGCAGCAAACGGGCTCCGGCAACGCAAAAAGTATGCAGGCAATGCGACGGGCGTCCCGGCTTTTTGGGATTGTAACCGAGTTCCGCGCCTTCCTGATTGCCGTATAATACTTTCACCGTCGGATCCTGATCCAAAATGTAATCAACTCCGAGCAACGGTTCGCAACAGTCGAGCAGTTGTTTCTCCAGCCATGCGGTAATTTCTCCATCTTCCGTATTAACGAATGCACGGCGCAGCGAATCATAGGACACAAACTTTTTCATATTCAGACATTGAGCCGGAATCTCATCACCGTAAAGCTTTCCGGCCTGGCGATAGCGAATATAGCCGTTCAAAATCGAAACCACGGCGGTTCCCAATACATCCCGGACTTGCGGCGCGTTGTTGCTTTTGTATTCCAGCGGACAAGTGTTTACCTGGCTGTCAAAGCGGCCTCCGGCATACAGATATTCGGAAAAAAACGGCAGATAGCCGTTCATCGTAACCGGCATGGGTTTCTCCCATTGGTATTGCATTGTGCCGCCGGCGGTGGTAATCATCGAATTGATCTTTTCGGTTTTCGGAGTATTTTTTGTTGTCGCACTCATGTTTTCTTCCTTATCTTAAGGTTTTAGCAAGGGAAACATAGTGCGATTTTTTTATTTTTCTAAGGTAAAATCACTAAAAGTTATTTTGCACAT
>JAQUOK010000544.1 GCA_028717165.1 Victivallaceae bacterium
TTGCGGCTTCGCGGGTCATCTCAGTTCTTTCGAACGGCAGTTTCCGGCCGCTGAGTTTTTTCATGGCCTTTTCTATTTTTTTGAGATCGTCCGGGACCAGCCGGTGCTCCATATCGAAATCATAATAAAAACCTTCCTCAGTTGCCGGCCCGATATCGAATTTAACGCCGGGAAACAACTGTTTTACCGCCGCCGCCATTACATGGGCGGCGCTGTGGCGCAGAGTTTCAATAGAAAATTTCTTATCCATAATAATTGTCCAGTTTTAAGTTTTAAGTTTCACTATTTTGACGAAGCCGACAAAAGTCTTGCCTAACTTGGGGACGGTTGAGACTTTTGAATTTAGTCTCAAGCGTCCCAAGTGTCTTAAAAGCCCCATTTTCTCAAACAATGACTTTTGATGGGGCCGTCTATTAAAAAAGTTCCAATTGTTCCGGCGGCGGCACCAGAATATCCCGTACCGGGGCGAACGAACGGCGATGAATTTTGCAGACACCATGTTTCTGCAAAGCTGCCAGATGTTTCGCCGTACCGTAGCCTTTATGTTCTTCAAATCCGTATTCCGGGTATTCCTCGGCATAACGGCACATCAGTTCATCGCGGTGGACTTTCGCCAGAATGCTTGCCGCCGCGATGCTGGCCGACTTGCCGTCGCCTTTGACTACCGCCAGGCTTCTGACCGGCAAGCCCGGAACCGGACGCCCGTCCACCAGTAAAAAATCAACGTTCTTAAGTTTCTCCACCGCCAGGCGCATCGCCAGATGCGTGGCGCGCAGAATATTTATTTCATCAATTTTTACTTCGTCCACGGCCGCTATCGCATACTGCACTCCCGGCAGATTTATAATCACTTCCCGCAACTCGAGGCGTTGGCATTCATTCAGTTTTTTTGAATCATTCACCGCCGGTATCTCCGCGCCTTTCGGAAACACCACGGCGGCTGCGACCACCGGGCCGGCCAGCGGGCCTCTTCCGACTTCATCAATCCCGGCTATAAAAGAAAACCCCTCAGCCCATTTTGTTTTTTCCAGGGTGAGGAGTTCGCTGTCTGCAAGTAAAAATTGCATATCAATGCTGCGCTGAAATTATTTAACGCGACGTTCCTTGATTTTAGCAGCTTTACCGATTTTGTCCCGGAGATAAAACAATTTCGCCCGGCGGACTTTACCCCGGCGCATTACTTCAATGGAAGCCAGACGCGGGCTGTGAAGCGGAAAAGTGCGCTCAACTCCCAAACCGGAAATAACCCGGCGTACGGTGAAAGCTTCCTGGATACCGCTGCCTTTACGGGCGATGACCACGCCGGTAAAAGCCTGGACACGTTCGGTTGTGCCTTCAATGATTTTTACGTTGATCTTGACAGTGTCGCCTACCGCGAAATCAGTTATGTCTGATTTACACTGTTCCTGATTGAGTTTGTCCATGATGTTCATTATATAGTCTCCAATTTTATCTATTGCTTATTCCATAAATCCGGCCTGCGGATACGGGTTCTTTCCTCCGCCTGTTCCCTGCGCCACCCGGCTATTTTGCCGTGGTCGCCGGAAAGCAGGATTTCCGGCACTTTCATTCCCCGGTATTCCGGAGGCCTGGTATATTGGGGATACTCCAGCAGGCCATGCGAAAATGATTCATCTTCACTGGATGCATCGCTGCCGAGAACGCCCGGCAGAAGCCTTACAACCGCATCCGTCATGACCATGGCGGCCAGATTGCCGCTGGTCAGGATGTAATCGCCTATTGAAAGTTCCCTGTCAATCAACGCCGCGCGAACCCGTTCGTCCACGCCTTCGTAATGTCCGCAGACGAAGATCAGATGTTCGTAATCCTTCAATTCATTTGCCGTCTGCTGATTAAAACTCTGTCCCTGCGGCGAAGTCAGAATAACTAATGAATTATCAGTTTTCAGGGCCTCGACCACTTCAAAAAGCGGTTCCGCTTTAAGCAGCATTCCCGGGCCGCCGCCGTATGGTTTGTCATCCACGGTGCCGCGCTCGTCATGCGCGTAATCCCGCAGGTTGACCGTATTTATCTTGACCAGGCCGTTTTTTACTGCCCGTCCGACGATGCTTTCGGCCAGGGGCCCGAAAAAAATATCCGGGAACAAAGTTATAATATCAATCTGCAATCTTAGTCAACAACTTCGACCGTAACCCGTTTTTTCAAACGTCCCGCAGCTCCGCTGACCAGTGAACGAATTGCCATAATGGTCTTGCCGCGTTTACCGATGATCTTGCCGATATCGTCTTTTTTACAGTCTATTTTTATTGTGTTTGATTCTTTGCCTATTTCGGAACTTACTCTTACCGCGTCCGGGTCATCGACAAGGGAACGGACAATGTAATCGACAAAATTTTCGAGATCCTTCATTCCGCTTTCGGGCGGCAAACTACTGCTCGTCGCAATAGAATCGCCTCCTGAAAACAGGTTCAGAAACGATTTCAACATATTATTTCAAGTCCTTAAAATTTAATTTTACCGGTACAGCTTTCCGTCGCTTATTCCGCTGCTTTTTCTTGCGGCGCCGCGGCTGCTTCAGCTTCTTTTGCCGCCGCTATTTTTGCCGCCGCTTTTTTGGATGGAGCGGTCTTTTTCACTTTGTCGGAAAGTTTTGTCCCGTCCTGCGCACGTTTGATGATCGCTTTAACCGTATCGCTGGGCAGAGCGCCGACTGAAAGCCAGTATTTGGCTCTTTCCAGATCGCATTTTTCATCTTTATGGCGCGGATCGTAGAATCCTAATTCTTCAATGGCTTTCCCGTCTCTGGCTGATCTTTTATTCATAGCCACGATGCGGAAGCAACTATTGTTTTTGGAGCCGGTTCTTTTAAGCCTTAATACAACTGCCATAGTTTTTCGTACCTCGTTTTTTGAGCTTTGCGTTTTGCAAATATCTGGTTTCACTATTTTAATTCATAACTGCGGAAGAACCCGCGGGGGCAGCCGCAATTCTCAAAATCCCCACTGATCGATCCGCCTCAAATATGATTCACAAACAACCTTGTATCTGTCGTTTACCGATACAATAAAGCCTTTAATATAACCTGACTTTCAAGTCCTGCAAGTTTTCAGTTAAAAAAATATGGCTTTTTTTCACGCCACCGGAGAAAACACGAAGTCAAGCAGGGCGTTAGACGGCCCCGAAAAAAGTCATTGTTTGAGAAAATGGGACTTTTGAGACACTTGGGACGCTTGGGACTTTGAGGTTAAATTCAAAAGTCTCAACCGTCCCGGGAGTCCCAATCGCTGTCAAGCAA
>JAQUOK010000545.1 GCA_028717165.1 Victivallaceae bacterium
CGCCGGTTTCCCGGTCATAATCCGCTTTCCCGCCCTTGCTTTCGAATTCATCATCATAATCATCTTTATTGCCGATGAACTTCGCCAGTCCCCAGTCCAGTACCAGAACTTCGCCGAAGTCGCCGATATGGATGTTTTCCGGTTTCAGATCGAGATGAATTATCCGTTTCGAATGCGCGAAGGCAATCGCGTTGGCGACTTTTACATAAGTGCGCAGAAGCCGTGGCAAAGTATATTGTTCCAGGGCGTCAGGATTACCGTTGTTTAATTTTTTCAGGACAAGCGCCAGCGACTGTCCGCGCAGATATTTCATCGTAAAGTAGGGGGAGCCGTTGGGGTCAATACCGATATCGTGAATAGGGACGATATTCGGATGTTCCAGCCGGGCGGTAATCCTCGCTTCCCGGATAAAACGGTTAATATCTTTTTTGGAACGGTCTTCAAAGTCCGGGATTATCGCCATCGCCACTTTACGGGTGGTGTCTTTATCGCTGACCTGTACGACCGCTTTCATCCCGCCGAAACCGATACTCCGGATAAACTTGTATTTTCCCGCGGGTTTCAAAGTCAGTTCCTCGATATGTTCGTCAAGGTCGCTTTCAATCGCATCCCGGTCAATAACCATGGATATGGTCGGAATATTGTTTTCGTCCTGGTCGCTGTCGCTTTTAAGGTCACTGGCCGTCAGGTAACTGGCAGGATCCAGGGAACCATCATTAAGGGGATGATCCAGGAACTCTTCCGTTTCCGGCAACATTTCTTTAGTTTTTTTCATATATAATCAGCCTCTATAATAAAAATGACCGTCATTTTAAAATAAAACGCCGGTCTTTTTACAAACATCTATGAGAAAAATCAGTTTTTCTTATTTCGGCGCTTTACCGTTTTCCTATGCAATTCCGGCTCTGCTTCCCCGCGTACGACGGCCGCGGTAACCGTACATTTATCCGTATCTTTGCCGGAAGGTATCGAATACATTATTTCAAGCATCAGTTCCTCAAGCAGGGAACGCAGGCCGCGGGCGCCGGTGCCTTTGGACACCGCTTCATGAGCAAGGGCTTCAAGGGCGTCCTTCGTAAAACATAATTCGACGCCTTCCATGGCCAGAAGTTTCTGATACTGCTTTATCAGGGCGTTTCTGGGTTCTGAAAGGATTTTTACCAGGTCTTCTTCGCTGAGCGGACAAAGATGAGAGATTACCGGCAGCCGTCCTATGAATTCAGGGATCAGACCGAATTTCACCAGGTCTTCCGGTTCGTACTGGACCATTTCCACGGCCTTCTCCAGATCGGCTTTCTGCTGCCTGGGCGTCAGTTTTCTCTCGGTAGTGTTATTGGAAAAGCCGAGAACCTGTTTCCCCACCCGGCGCCTGACAATGTTGTCCAGGCCGATGAAAGCCCCGCCGCAGACAAACAGAATATTATGGGTATCGACTTTCAGGTATTCCTGCTGCGGATGTTTGCGTCCACCCTTGGGCGGAATGTTCGCCACCGTCCCTTCAAGTATTTTCAGCAGCGCCTGCTGCACGCCTTCCCCGGAAACGTCACGGGTAATCGACACGTTTTCGGTTTTACGGGCGATCTTATCGATTTCGTCAATATAAATAATTCCGATCTGAGCCCTTTCAATATCGTAATCCGCAGCCTGAACCAGACGCAGAATGATATTTTCAACGTCTTCACCGACATAGCCGGCTTCGGTAAGGGTCGTGGCGTCGCAAATGCAGAAAGGCACGTGGAGCAGACGGGCAAGGGTTTTGGCGAGCAGGGTTTTGCCGGTACCTGTCGGGCCTATCATCAGGACGTTGCTCTTTTCGATCTCGACCTCGTCAAACGCCTTATCAAATCCGTAATGCTCCGCATTCCGGAATTGCGTCTGCAGCCGTTTATAATGATTATGCACGGCAACGGCAAGTACCCGTTTGGAGCGTTCCTGACCGATAACGTATTTATCCAGTTCAGATTTTATCTGTTTCGGATTCGGCACTACCAGCGACTCAATGGCGGCCCGCAGGCTTGAGCCGCGGGGATCCCCGGCCCGGTCACTGGAATCCTTACGGTACAGATCCGCGCAAAGTTTAACACAGGCGCGGCAAATCGCCGCCCCGGTCGGACTGGTTACCAGTTGTCCGACGCTCGGGTCCGATGCCCTGCGCCCGCAAAACGAACATGCGGCATCTATAGGCATACGTTCTTTCGTCATAAATTAAAATCCCTGCCTTGTTCAGTTATCAATTATCAGCGGCCCGTCTGACGACCGGCGCTCCCGGCTATTTGTTATTATTCACCCGATGTTCGATATTCGAAGCGTTATTTATTGCCGCGGGAGGCATTTTTTACGACGCCGTCAACCAGGCCGTATTTCTGCGCTTCGAGAGCGGACATGAAAAAGTCCCGCTCCGTGTCCTGGCTGATCTTTTTAACGCTCTGCCCGGTATGCACCGCAAGAATGTTGTTCAGGTTTTCCCTCAACCGCAGGATTTCCTGCGCCTGAATGCTGATGTCCGCCGCACTTCCCTGCGTTCCGCCCCACGGCTGGTGGATCATGATGCGGGCATTCGGCAGGGAGAAACGTTTTTTGGGGGCTCCGGCCGCAAGCAGCACGGCGCCCATGCTGGCCGCCTGGCCGATACAATAGGTCTTGACATCACATGAAAGCGCCTGCATAGTATCATAAATAGCCAGCCCGGCGGTAACTGAGCCGCCCGGACTGTTTATATACAGGTCGATATCGTTTTTAGGATCGTCTGACTGCAGGAACAGAAGCTGGGCAATTATCAGGTTGGCCACATCGTCATCAACCGGAGTTCCGAGCAGAATGATCCGGTCTTTCAGCAGCCGCGAGTAAATATCATAACCGCGCTCGCCGTGCCCGGTCTGTTCGACGACCATAGGGACTAATACTGAGTTCTTCATAATCATCATTCCCTCTTTATATTGTTTTATAATAAATCTAATATAGCACAACCGTCCCGGCTGTGAAACACTTAAGCGGCCTTTTCCTTAACTTTCGCTTCCTTGCCCAGGAACCCGGCGACTTTCACGGCAAGCATATCCATGTGCATTTCTTCCATGCCGCCGGCTTTTTCCAGCATTGAACGGATTTCTTTTTCCTTGTAGCCGTAATGGGCGCTCATGCCCTTGATCTGGCCGTCGATCTCGTGCTGTTCAACAGAAATGTTTTCAAGCTGGGCGATCTTGCGCATAATAAAAGTCTTACGGAGTTTTTCCTCAGCGGCCTTTTCCGCTTCC
>JAQUOK010000546.1 GCA_028717165.1 Victivallaceae bacterium
GGGCTGCGAGTTCAAACTGGGCCGGGGCGACCTCGTTGTGACGGGTTTTGGCGGGAATGCCGAGTTTCCACAATTCCTGATCGACTTCCGCCATAAAAGCGATGATCCGGGGCTTGATGGCGCCGAAATAATGATCGTTGAGCTGCTGATGCTTCGGGGGAGCGGCCCCGAACAAAGTGCGTCCGGTCTGAATCAGGTCGGGGCGGCACATGAAGAGACGTTTGTCAACCAGGAAATACTCCTGTTCCGCGCCAAGCGTGACTTCCGGGCAGCCGGCATCTTTTTCGCCGAAACATTTGAGCAGGCGTTTTATCTGGCGGTTGATCGCCTGTATCGAACGCAGAAGCGGCGTTTTTTTATCGAGTGCTTCGCCGGTATAGGAACAGAAAGCGGTCGGAATGCACAAAGTGGCGCCGTTTTTTCCGCGTTTGATGAAAGCCGGGCTGGTCGGATCCCAGGCGGTGTAACCGCGGGCTTCGAAAGTAGAGCGCAGTCCCCCTGAAGGAAAGCTCGAAGCGTCCGGTTCACCGACCGTCAGGTTCTTGCCGGAAAATTTCAGGACAACGCCCGCATCGCCGTCAACTTCGATGAATGAATCGTGTTTTTCGGCAGTGGAACCGGTCAGCGGCTGGAACCAGTGGGTATAATGGCTGGCGCCTTTGCTCAGGCCCCATTCCTTCATTGCCTGCGCCACATCATTGGCAATGGACGGGTCGAGGCTGACGCCTTCTTTTACGGTTTGCTCAAGTTTCGTGAAAACATCCGCAGGCAGGTATTTTCTTATTACTCGGAGACTAAGGACGTCTTCTCCATAAAGTTCCGTAATACTTCCGCCTTTATACGGCAGTTTCTTTTCGAGGGAGTCGGCTGCGATTGAAGCGATTGCCTGTTTTCTGGTAAAGCTGCTCATGATTTTTCCTTTGTTCACAGGTTACGGGGGACAAATAAATAGTCGTTACTGAAAACCCTTTTAAATAATTAGAGTTCAGTCACTTATTTTATCAAACGCCGGTTTTTAATTGCCAGCTTTTCAGCCTGTTCTTATATTTTTCATAAAAAAGTTGCTTTAAAAATATTTTTCCCGATAAAAGCTTACAGTCTCTTTTGTCCATACTCTTCGTTAGTTTCAGGTACGCGTACAACTGTACGCGTCGGCTTTACTGCCTCGATTATGAAGCAAAATAGACTTTTTCAGTAACGACTAAATATGGCCCGGATTAATTAAAAAATCAAATGCGGTTCCGCCCTAAACTTTAATAAAAGAATGAAAAGGACTCGGTCAGAGCAGCCATGTGACCGGAGACCGGATAGACTATTCCGGGGCAGAGGCGTATTTAAAAAAGTTTTCCCCGTGAATATTAACGCCTTTGATTTCCATAAAAATGACAATCCGGCTTTGACTGCCGGGTTTTTTAAATATATATTTATCTTTGTCGCGTAATCATAAAATTACCTATTCAGGAGATTGATATGACGCAAAATACGGAACAGAAACAAATCCTTATTTGTGACGATGACGATATCTTTTTAAAATTCTGCACCACTATCATTAAAAAAATGGGTTTTTCGGTTTTAACGGCGGCTAACGGCGACGACGCTATTGATCTGCTAACGGCAAATCCGTCGGTCAAACTGGTCCTCATTGACCTGCTGATGCCGATTCGGTCAGGCTGGGAAGTTATCAAGTACATAAAAAAACATGAGGATCTAAAAAATATTCCGCTCATTGCGATTACCGGCCTTACCCCCGATCCTGAGGACTTGCTCAAAGTGAAGGAAAGCTGCCAGGCGGTTGTTCACAAAGGAGCCGACTTCAACGTTGAAGAATTGAACCGTATGATCAAAGAATTAACCGGTTAAAGTATGTTATTATGAACCATCTGGAAACTGGGAACTGCTGTTTTGTCATGATTGACATGCAGGAGAAATTACTGAAAGCAATACCGCGCGCCGCCAAATGTCTCGAAAACCAGGCACTCCTGCTCAAAGCCGCGGCAATACTGGAAATAGATTCTATCGTTACGGAACAATACCCGCAGGGACTCGGCGGCACCGCAGATGAATTGAAGTGTCTGCTGCCGGGAAACACTCCGGTTATCGCCAAGACAAGCTTTTCCTGCTGCGGCGAGAGCGCTTTCAGAACCGCCCTGAAGTCAAAACACCGTGATTACGTAGTCGTTTTCGGTATCGAGGCCCATGTCTGCGTTCAGCAGACGGTAATGGATCTTCTGGAAGCCGGCTACAAAGTAATCGTCGCCGCGGACGCGCTGGCTTCCCGCAACACTGGAAATTGCCGGCTGGCTTTAGACACAATGCGCCGAGCCGGGGCATTCGTCACCTCATCCGAGGCGGTAATTTTCATGCTTCTGCGTAACTCCAGACATCCGTCCTTCCGTGAAATTTCCAAACTTATAAAATAAGAACCCGAATGACAGAAACCGGAAAAAAAGTATGGATATTCGCCGGTGAGGCTTCCGGCGACACTTACGGCGCTCAACTGGCCGTAAATATGCGTGAACTTGAGCATAAAGCCGGCAATGAAATCGAGATCGCCGGAATGGGCGGGGAAAAAATGCGCGCTGCCGGAGTCGACATAATGGTTGATTCCAGCGAACTCGGCGTTATGGGCCTATTTGAGGTGCTGAAAATCCTTTTCACTATTATCAGGGCATTTTTCTTTCTCAAAAAAACAGCCCTCGAAAAACGCCCGGACGCGGTCATCCTGATAGATTATCCCGGTTTCAACCTGCGTTTCGCGAAAGAAATGCACAAGCACGGGATTCCGGTGATCTGGTACGTAAGCCCACAAATCTGGAGCTGGCACAAAAGCCGTATCCACAAGCTCGACAAGTATTGCGATAAAATGCTCCTTATCTTTCCTTTTGAGACGGAAGTTTACTCAAAAGTCAGTCTCGATACTGAATTCGTCGGCCACCCGCTGGTCGATATAATGCGGGAACGCCGCGATCCGTCGATAGAACGCGATCCGCATACTCTCGTGCTGCTCCCCGGCAGCCGTTTCATGGAAATAAGCCGGCTGCTGCGCCCGATGCTTGAGACTGCGGTCGAAATGAAAAAACGCCATCCGGCATTGAAATTCGCCATCTCCGCGCCGCGTGAAAAGGCCCTTAAGCATTGCGAGGATATTTACCGCCGTTTCAAACGTTCCCACCCGGATATGCCGGATATGGAACTGACCTGCGGCAGAACTTCCTATTGGCAGCAGCGGGCCGGAACCGGACTGGC
>JAQUOK010000547.1 GCA_028717165.1 Victivallaceae bacterium
GACATATAAATTCTCTATTGGAGACAGATATTTTTATAGGCAAAACCCTGTTAACTGGAAAAGAATCCAGATCTTCGTTCTTTACCTCCAAAGGAATGAGTATTATTAAATCTTTGGTTGGTGACGACGATTTGCGAGCTGAAGCCAAATGCTCTAATCAACATGAAATGATTAAAGGAATTTTCAATGTAATCATCGTTGGAAACTCCATACCTAAACTGGAATTTGAGAGTAAAGACGACCAAAGTGCATATCGTCGACGTTTCCTCTGGTTCAGATGTAAAGATTTCAAACCAGTGAAAATAATTCCTGATTTTGCCCAGGAAATTTTTAGGGAGGAAGGCTCTGGTATTCTGAATTTTGCGCTTAGTGGTACAAAAAAAGTATTTTCATCCAAACGCATGCCATACAGCACCCTACAAAAAGCCCGCCTTGATTACCTGTTTGGCAGCGCCGAGCCCTTGGACTTATTTCTGGTTTCCTGTGTTGAATCCCATCATGGCACTACGATTACCTGTGACGAATTGTTTACTGCCTTCTCAAAGTTCAGTATTTCAATGGGGTGGACACTTTGGAGTCAGCGCGATTTTCAAAAGCGAATCCCCGATGCAATGTTGCGCTATTTCCAAAAGCCGCTTCGTCGGGATGTTCCGCGCCGCAGGGCTAGTGATAGCAAGATGACCAACCGTGCTGGATTCTTTCATGTTAGATTTAAAAACTGAATTGGAAATATCTGTATGTTCTGTATGTTCTGTATGAAAATTTATTGAAAACAGTATATTAAAATGAGGTAAATATGAAAATTGTAGTTTTAAGTGGAGCCGGGCTTAGTGCGGAAAGCGGAATAGAGACTTTTCGGGCAAAGGACGGCCTGTGGGCAAATCATTCGGTTGATGCGGTTGCGACGGTAGAGGGCTTTAACGCCGATCCGGCTTTGGTCCATAAATTCTATAATGAACGGCGCAGACAGTTAAAAGAAGTGGAGCCCAATGACGCGCACTACGCTCTGGCAAAACTGGAAAAAATGCCCGGTATTGATCTGTTTCATGTCACGCAAAATATAGATGACCTCTGCGAACGTGCCGGGGCCCAAGAACTAATTCACATGCATGGCGAATTATTGAAATGCAGATGCCTTGAGTGTGCTGAAGTAATAAATTGGGAACGCGATACCAGCATTCATTCTTCATGCCCTGAATGCGGCTTTAAAAGCGAATGTGGCGGTATCCGACCGCATATCGTTTGGTTCGGCGAAATGCCCATGCGTATGAATGAAATTGAAAAAGCCTTACAGTCTTGTGATCTCTTTGTCGCGATCGGTACCTCCGGCAAAGTTTATCCTGCTGCCAGGTTTGTTCAAATAGCTAAAGATGCGAAAGCAAAGACATTGCTGTTGAATAAAGACCCGGCAGAAAACAGTTATCTCTTTGACAACTCCATCATAGGCAATGCCACAGAGATAGTCCCGCAATGGGTAAAGTCACTTGCTTAGCAAAAAGTTTAGAGCAAGTCGAATAATAATGGGACATTACATTTAAAAAAATAAAAATTTAGGTATGTGGGGCTTTGGCTCCATATACCTTATTTTGAGGGGGGCTTGGCTACGACCTTGAAAGGCAGTTTTGCTTGAATCTGAGGAGTACACTTCGGCTAGCAGCCTATAGTTTTTAAGCGATTTTAAACGTTATTGAAATTATTTTAAAATTATGGTTTTGATAATTTTGTCAGGAATTTTAGTTTTGTCAGGGATTGGATTCTTTGGATTGTGGTTTGATAGAATTTTAGCGGTTTGGGTTTAATCAGGATGTTCGGAATCAGGTAGGACTGATGGGTAACCTTATCCTCCTCCTGCCAAATGATGATTTTGAATAAGGCATCGGGGATTGCCGCCTTTTTTTCGGTGTTTGAACCTAACCACATGGAAGGGCTTTTATTGAAAAAGACTGGACCGGTGATTATCCAGACTTTCCCGTATTGGTCAGCCATGGTCTCGCATTTCTGTTCCAGTTCTTTCCAGATGCCGTTGTTTTGGGATTGGAGTTGGGGACAGGCATTTAATAGCGTATGGGTTTCGATGGCGGCTTTGATGCTGATTCTTTCGGCGGTGGATTTGGGACACATATGGCCCCGGACAAAACGGAAAGCGGTTTTGACTTCCGGCAACTTGCGAGTTCCGGATATCGCGTAGGTCGAATCATCCGGGGCGGTTTTACTTCAACCAGCTCGATAACCTCTTCTTCTGTCTCGGAAGCGGTATTACGTTCTTTCTCGAATATCCGGACCCAACGCCTCGCGCTTTCATATGACAGTTCTTTTAATTCGCAGTACTCCGGGATACTGAAACCGCTTCCCCAGTACTCGGCCAATTGTTCTTCCCAATATTGGCGGACATCTTCCCGTGCCATACTTTACCTCCATGATTTGAGTTATGGAGACAATTTAGAACCGCATTCAAATATTAATAGATGTACCTGACTGGGGGGACACGATAGCTGAATGTAAGCATGATGAATAAAATCAGGTAAAGATATAAAATCAGCGTATGATGTTAAACGTTCCTGATGCTTATCATCCTCAGAAACTATAATTTTATGTACTCGTGATAAAGAGTATTGAAGGGCGATATCCAAGGCTTCTGATAACGGTCTTTTTGAAAAACAGTTCCGATATAACGTGCCGATTAAATCTTATATTGAACTTTCAGGAGTAGCGGAGGATGGTTTTACCTTAGTTGGTTCGGTAGTTGGGGTAACGCCTTTTGCCTTCAGCAAACGTTTCAACTCGTGCTTGCCCATATCACGCAAAGCGGCAATTTTGTGTTTATAATCTTCGCGTGGTGCGGTTTTGCCAAGCTCCCAATGACTGACAGAAAAGTTACTGACTTCCAATAAAGCGGCAAGCTGCATTTGCGTAAGCCCCAGTTTCCGGCGCAGTTTAGCAATGCTTTCAGCGGTAATCCGAACCTGGCGGTCAGTGGCTGGCTGTGATTCAGTTTTTGGTTTCGACGCAACCGCAGCGGGAATGCGTTTTTCCAATGCTTTGATTTTCGCATTCTGTGCCGCAAGGGTTTTTCTAAGTGCGGAAAGCTGCGCCTGGAGCGGCTTTAGCGCGGTTTTGATTTCCTTTTTGGCAAGGCGACTAATTTCACTGGCTAAAACTTTTTTGATGTCCGGCATATTCTAATCCCTCGTGATTTCAAAGTTAATATTATAACCATATTCGTTATACGC
>JAQUOK010000548.1 GCA_028717165.1 Victivallaceae bacterium
GGCCTGCCCGGAAGCGCTGGTCATAACGATTATCCTGCCCTGTTTCCTGGCAAGCATCTCAAAAAGCAGGGGATTTACGACATTAAAGAAACCGTCGAGATTGGTATGAATAACCTCATCCCATTCCGCCCGGCTCATGAAAACCATCAGGTTGTCACGCGCGACCCCGGCATTGTAGAGAACGATATCCGGGGTCAGGTCGCCGACATACGGCGCCAGGGCTTCGGATGCTTCCTGCCGACTGGCTATGTCAAAGGCAAGACAATCGCAGTTTCTGCCGAATTCCTTTATTTCATCCCGTAAAGTCCCGAGTTTTTTTACGTCCGAACGGCAGGTGGCGATAATATCAAAACCGTCCCGGGCAAGCCGCAAAGCAACTGCCCGTCCGATGCCGCGGCTGGCGCCGATGACCAAAGCTCTTTTCACGTTTTTCCCCATAAAGCTACCGAAAGCTGATCAGCATTCCTTTATCGTCGAACATCAATTCCTGTCTTGATAATCTGCTGGTCCAATAAATCCAGCGGTTACCGTCCAGAGTCGGGGTTTGATGGGCCGGCGGGTAACCGTAGCCAACTAAAACGGCGCTTTTCGAAATACCCGCACGCAGTATACCGTCCCTGACGAACTCTTTTTCTTTTTGCGTAAAGCCTTTGGTCAATTCCTCAAGATTCTTTGTAGTGAAGAGACGCTCGACAAAATTTATCGGCGGCATCCCGCCCTGGTATTTGTCGCGGTAGGTCATTCTGAAGTTATGGGACAGGGAAGGGACAAAAAAACGTATTTCGTCCTTGGAATACTGGATTGACGTAACTTCCGTTCCGGCGGGAAGCATATGGCCTCTTTTATAGTTCAGGGCATAGAATTTTTGCGGTTTTTCATACCAGAAATTCTGTGAAATATAAAGTTTTTTCCCTTCCGGCGGCGGGAAGCCGAACTTGTGGGATTTGCAGGAAGTGAACAGACAGAAAAAAGTCGCGACTGCGACGAGGCTGAACAGCCGGCCGGCAAAAGCGGGATTGGTCTTCATAATTAGCCATCCTTTTTTTAAAGTTTTAATCCTGACTTCTTCAACTAAGGAGCCGTCCCAAAATAAGCTTGACCGCTTAACATAGTTCGGTTTCATTTTCAAAACAAATCAAAAAGACGCTTTTTTGCGCTAAACAACTTTAAAAACAGCTGCGGCCGTGATACTTTACCGCAAACCGTTCAAACAAACCTCAACCGGGAAACAGTTTATGGAAACAGTTCCGTCAGCGCGGATCGCAGATATTCTGCGCGAAGAAATCGCGATAATTACCGGACGGGAAAAAAACGAAGTCGAGCCGGATAAATCGCTTGCGGAAAACGGAATAAATTCTCTGGGCTTCGTTGAACTGCTGCTTGCGGTCGAAAAGCATTTTCAGGTTAAACTTATGGAAAACGCCATGAGCAGCGCGGATATTTCGTCAGTTAACGCCCTGGCCGCTAAAATTGCCGAAATAACCCAAGCTTGTCGTTAAACGTTAAACAATGCGGCTTAAGCGTCTCGCTTGAGCAGATACGCAACCGGGATCATTATTTACAAACAGATGTTTTTATGAGTAAATACTATCTTAGCGGTATTGACTGGATCGCTCAGGCTTTAAACCGGCAATGCCGGAAAACCCCCTCCCGCAACAACGGTTTTGTTATTGCCTTTGAACTGGAAGGCCTGATCAGGGGAGACGAACTGCGGAAGTTCCTGAAAGGAGCGGACGCCGCGGCAAAACTGCTTACCGGCAGGACGGCCAGACATAAATTCCACCTTGCTCCTTACTGGAAGTGTTCAGCCGGAAACCTGAATATCGATGTGGAATTTTCGGAATGTCCCCCGGATAAAGACGTCTGTCTGGCAGCGGCGGATTTTGCAAACCGGCCTTTCCGCAGCAAATATGAACACCTGGCCGTCCGTCTGCTGGCGCGGGGAGAAAATTCCCTGCTGCTGTTCAAGTTCGACCATCTTTTATTTGACGGCGGCGGCGGCGAACTGTTCCTGGCGGCGCTGAACGATGCGGCGCAATTCAGGGAACCGGATTGCACCTTGCCGCAGCTTTCCAAATGGTCGGACAAATTCGAGTCAGGCCGAAACGTCAACCGTTTCCTGCGCGATATTAATGCCGGGGGAAAGCGGGATTTCTTTACGTTTCATGCGGCGCATTCCGGGGTTTCCGCGGCAAACCGTTTCCGGACGCTGCATATTCCCGCCGCGCAGGCTCAAGCCTTTTTCGCGACGGGCGAGGAAAAGCTCGGCCCATTTATGGATACCCCTTTTCTGCTTGCCCTGATCTTCGGCGCGCTTGCGGAACCGGCAACGGGGCGCGGAGCGCTGGATAACGATTTTATTTTACTGCCGGTAACCGTTGACCTGCGTTCCGGCCGCGACCGCAAAAACCGGATTTTCTTCAATCAATGGAGCCTGGCGCCGTTCAGTTTACCCATTGCCGCCGCTTCGCGTCCGGATCTGGTTGTGCAGGCTATGAAAGAGCAGTTCATTGAGCTGGTAAAAAGCAAGTTCCTGGCGGACCTGGACAAGGCAAATCTCCTGATGCGGATTATCCCTTTACCCCTGTTCGCAAAGATGTCTTCGCGGATCTTTGCGGGTACCAGCGGTTCGTGTTCGTTCGCTTTTCTGCCGGAATCCGGATTCAAAGCGAAAACTTTCGCGGGCAGGAAAATCAGAAACCTGCTGCATCTGCCCCTTATTCCGCCCAAGCCGGGGATCGGGATTTTCATAAACCGCTATAACAACGCTTTGAATATAATAATTTCTTTTCGTGAAGGACTGATTTCGGAAACGGAACTCGAAAACCTGCTTGCAACCCTGCGGAAAGCATTTGAACCGGTATCCGGTTAAGTCCCTTCCGGGAACAATTAATCTTGCGTTTTATGGTGAAACAATAGCAGAAAATAAAATTACTCCACCTTGTTTTTTACGGAATTCAGCCGGTAATTAGTAAGAATCCCGCACTGCCGCCTTGCCTTGGCCCAACTGCCCTCGCCGAGCTTTTTCATGCCGGCGGCAAGCAGATACTGGTGGTTTTCACGCATATTGGTATAAGAAAGATTTTCCTTCTGGCGGAAAAGTTTAAGGATTTCTTTTTTGACTTCATCTTCCGTCATGCTGCGGCGCAGACGTACCTCATCATATTTGATACCGGCGCTTTTCAGGGCATGCCCCCAATTCT
>JAQUOK010000549.1 GCA_028717165.1 Victivallaceae bacterium
GGCAGAACAGCGAATGGAAAAAATTGGGTGCGGCTATTCTGGATAAAGCGGTGGAGGCTCAACAGGAGGACGGTTGGTGGTCGGAAGGCGGCCCGACAGTCGGTTACAGTCTGGTTACGGCCGCCGCAGTGTCTTTCTACGCCGAATGGAGCGGAAATCGAAAAGCGATGAAAGCAATGGGAAAAGCGGCGTGCTATCATGAAAGTTTTTCCTATCCGGATGGGGCGTCCGTGGAAACTATTGACGGCAGACAGCACTATTACCATCCTGGCGTTCACATTCCGTACATTCCGCCCAGTTTTTCCAGGTTTCCCGAGGGCAAGGCATATCTGGGAAGGATACTGGGAGCTCTCGCCGGCCAGGAAGAGTTCAATATTATGACCATCCAGGGTTTCAGTTTTCTTGGTTTCGTCCACGAATATCTGGTTGAAGATGCTGCTGAGAAACCGGTTGCGGACAAACCGGTACGCATTCTGCCGGCACTTAAATCCGCGGTAATGAAAAACAGTGGCTGGTATGCCGCGCTGTGCGGTTATGAGAATAAGCCGCATGCCGGGGGTTTTCGTCTCGAACGCCAGAATTTATTGAGCGCATGGCATGAAAAAACCGGTTTGATCGTCGGCGGCGGACATTCCAACTACCAGCCTGAATTTTCTAATTTCAGCGTTTTCGATCATCGCGGCATACTCCACTATCTGCATTCCGCTCCGGAAATTCAGGCGCGGGAAAATGAACTGAAGCTGACCATGACTTACGGCGGCTTGGCCGCCGTTGTCCTGGTCCGGACGGAGGATGCCCGGCATATTGCGATTCGTTACGGGATCGAGTCATTTACGGAGGAAGTTTCTGCCGATTATGCGGTCCGCACCAATCTGATCCTTGCCGTCCGGCCGGGATCGGCAATCATCGCCGGGAAAAACCGGGCCGAGCTGAATGAAAAAAGCATTCTATGGACGGAAGAAGATTTCGGTGCCGGCATTCAGCACAATCACTGGAATTTAGTGATTCCTCAACGAATCGAAAGTGCTACCGTTAAATGGCCGTTTTATCCGTACAATTCCTATCGCCGGGATAGGAAATCGGAACTTAAGACGGCCGCTATTATTGTGAGCGCGCAACTGTTTCCCAAAGAACCGTTTATCGAATACCGGATTGAGATTTTACCGTAAATAAAGAGGTAAATTCTATTGTAAATCAGCAAAGGAGTTTTGAAATGTTGAATCAACAATTTCCACTCGGCATTAAGACAGTTTTGGATAAAACCGGTCTGAATTCCATAATAGAAGAACTCGGTTTTGAGGCTGTGGAAATAAAAGGCGTCAATCCGGAACTGCGAAAAACCACGATCCCGTTTATTTTCCCTAATGCGGAAAATTTATTATTCAAACGTTTACGCAGACGTTTCGATTTTTGTGAACTTATTAAAGATGAGGATGAATTTCACGCCCAGCTTACGCTTGCCAAATGGGTAGACTCACATATTTATCGCTCAAACGAAGTGGCCGCCGTAAGCAACCCGCTGGAAGTGCTGGAACTGTCAGGGGAAAAAACCACAGGCTTCTGGTGCGGGCATTTCGGACATGTTTATGCGGCCTGCGCCAATGCCGCGGGTTTTACGGCCCGGCATTTGGGGATCGACAGTTTACATACTAAATATGAAGACTCTACTCACCACGGCACTAATGAGATCTACTCGACCGTGTTCCGGAAGTGGTTTATTCTTGATTCGATGCACGGCTGTATCTATTTCAAGGATAAAATTCCTCTGAACGCATATGAAATTGCGGCAGAATGGCTGAAGAATAAAGGCGCAGACATTGAAATCTATGATTTCAAAGCGGAGCAGATAGTCGTAAAATCCCACAAACAGACGGTCAATGATCAACATGAATCCTCGGCCTACTATTTCTTTTTCACGGCTATACTAATGGATCCTTTTTATAAAAATGGGGAGGCATATCCGTACCGCTTGCTTTTCTTTGAGGATCGCGAACGGAAAAAACATATCTGGTACCAAGGCCAGGGAGGAAAAACCAAAGGAAAAGGCAGTTATCGACATGGAGGATATGCCGGCGGTTTTCTGCATACTGATCGGCTGGATGATTTTTATTTCGATGTCAATACTGTTCATATCAAGTCCAGAAGTTTAAACCTCAAGGAGAAAAGTCTGGCACTTTCATTCGAGACGCTCACTCCGAATTTTTCTTATTTCCTATATAAATTGAATGATGGACCATGGCGAAAATTTTCCGGCCGTAAGCGCTGGAACAGAAAAGAAGGCGGCTATTCGTACAAAGACGGGAAATATAATGTTTTCTCTGAAAACAAACCGCGTTTAAACGAAATTAAATGGAAATTGAAACCAGGCCATAATTCAATTGAGGTAAAACCAGTAAACCGCCTGGGACGGGAAGGAGCGTCGAGCTGTTTATATTTCGAGGTTAGGTAAGCGGGAACTTAAGGCGGGCATTACCCGGATCAAATCCGTAAGAAATTATGAAAGGAATTATGTCATGGATTATTTATCATCAATTGTAGAAGACAACGATAACAGTGATCAAATAGCGGAAAAACTGACGAATATCAGAGCTAAAATTGAAAATATCATCGGAGAAGCGCCGCTTGTCCGCCCCGTACCCGAAGCGGAGATCATATCCGAAACGGACTGTGGCAAATACATCAGGCGTAAAATCACTTTTGCCGTTGAAGCAAAAGAGCGCATATCGGCTTATATCTTAATTCCGAAAAATATTAAGGAATCGGTTCCGGCTGTTCTTTGCCTGCATGGAACGAGTTACAACGGCAAGGAAAATGTAGTTGCCCGAGCGCCTGAACTGCCGGGGCGTAATTACGGGCACGAACTGGCGGAATTAGGCTATGTCACATTCGCTATCGATGATCCGGCAATGGGGGAAAGAAACCCCCTGGAAAAAAGTTATGATACCAGTCACTTCTATAAACGTTATCCCGACTGGTCGATTATCGGCAAAATGATCTGGGATTACGGTTGCGCCATAGATTATCTCAGTACCCTTGATTTTGTCGATTCATCCAGATTAGGCGGGACAGGTCATTCGCTCGGGGCGACAACGCTGTTGTTCCTGGCCGCATTGGAACCGCGGCTGAAAGTTTCCGCCGCCAGTTGCGGCTGGAGCAGTCTGCACTGGAGACAGCCGCGTCTAGATACTTTTATTAATCCGGATCACGGTTATATCCGCTTAATGAAATT
>JAQUOK010000550.1 GCA_028717165.1 Victivallaceae bacterium
TAAAGGAGCCTGATTCTGAATCAGTTTCGTATTATTATCATAAAGCCTGTACGGAAGATTTTTGCCGGGAGCAAAATCCTCGAAGAACAGACGCTTCTTTAACGGTAATATTTCTTTGTTATTACTGTCCTTAAGCGAATTGCATAATTTACCGAACTCCAGTAACGGTTCAACCATTTCCCGGCCGAAATAACTTGAAATGGCGTTGCGGAATGATTTGTCGGCATTATAAGCATTCGGGTTCCACAATTTGTCACAAACGGAAATAAATATTAACCTCCACCTTATACTAAGTGGATTGGCGTCAATGCAGGAATTAAAGTATTCATAATTATTCAGATATTTTTCGGGCATAAAATTAGTGAACGGAACAAAATATTTACCGACGCCGATATAGAGTTTTGTTGAATTATCCCATATATAAGGCAGCCGGTTGTTAAGCAGCGTTGCCATATCCTGAAAGTCTTTCTCGGTGATTTTAGGCGATGCGACTTGCGGCCCGGTCAGGATAATTTTAATTTCCGGATTAAAACCTTTGCCGATCACAGATAAATAATCTTTTGCCGTCTGCGGATTCCTTACCCAACGGTACAAATGGGCATAACTCGCGTAATACGGCGGACAGAAAGACATATCCATTCCGGGAAATTCCTTGATCAAAGTATCATAGACTTTGTTGGCCAGATAAACATGCGCGTTTTCAATAGTCTTGAACTTTTTTATTTCTTCCGGATACCCCAGGACAAATTCACTGTTAATTATGTTCATGAAATCATCAGTCGCCAACATAATACTGCCGGCGCCGGCGGCCAAAGCTTTTCTGTAATGCTCTATTAAAAAATTAACATCATTTGAATCTGCAATATTAATTTTCATTTTTGCTTTTATCCCTTTCATTCTTCTCATACAATAAGGATTGACCATATAACCTATATTCATCATTCCATTGATTTTCATTTGTTCATAGAGTTCTCTATGACATTTCTTCGGAATATTATTAAAATCAGCCCAGTATACACGACCATATCCGGTATAAATTTTATTTATTTTATAATCAACAGCCCATAAATATGTCTTTGGAGTAACACGCCCCCTATTTCCAACGCAACGGTTTAAGGTAAAAGGCCAATCAGTTATATTCGTCTCCCGCATATACAGTTTGCCGTCTTCTATCTTTAACAACTGGTTAAGCGTCGCGACAGCATAAAAAGCGCCCGCGGCGTCATTGCCGGTACAGTTGACAAAAGTAACGCCGTTATCTACGGATACGTTCAATTTATACCCCTGGACAGGTTTTCCGGTTTTACTGTTGGTTATTTTTATGCATACCTTGATATTTTCAGGCAATTTGCCGCCGGGGACAACCGCTAACGGCGAACTCATTACTTTGGCAAACCGCTCCCGTAATATTTTAGCGGCGAAGTTTAATTCTTTTTCCGGGTTTGGTTCCAGCATAATGCAGGTATAACTGCGGTTCTTAGTGAGATCGGCCAATAACAAAAACTTGTTTTTATATTCAGCCTGCTGCGGGGTGGGAATTACTTCGCCCCAATAGTACGGGAAACCGAATTTCTTTTGCAGATCGGAATCCTTCGCGTCAGCATGGCTTTTAAAACTGCCGGACATTGTTAAAAATAAACTCAATCCGACAAATAACAATCTTCTTCTCATTTGGCGCTTCCTGTCTGGTTTTGTGATATTTGCTAAAATAAAAATGCAACCCGATAGACAGCCCGAAATGTTTCATCAGGCCGATACCTTTTATATAATATTTCTGAAGTTCAAATTTCTGATTTATCTGTAAACGGTTCCACCGTTGAACCACAACGTTTCCCCGGGAACGTACAATGTGGATAAAGGCACTGCCTGGGATGTTCTGGTGTGTCCGTCGACGAAAAGTATATTCATCTTATTATTGTGCGGATAAGAAAATGCTTCATAGGTTTTTGAAGAAATACCAATCGAAGCTAGATTTGCAGTACCCGGAAACGTGGCGTTATCGAGATAATAAGTATTTTTCTGTTTTACCTCGCATATGAAAACAAACATGGTGGGTTGTTCCTGGGTACCGGGTTTGATACAATTTTCATAATTCGTGGCAATATAATTATTTAATGCATAAGTCCTTGAACGGAACTTACTGTAACCGGAAACAGGCGTATGGCAGGGGCAGTGAAACAGTGAAAACTTATCAAGACTGTTTGCTACGGCTATATCCCGGGAATATCCCATATACGGCATTACCTGCCAGTCCCACAAAAGACCTGCTGTAACATTAAGGTTATTAGGTAAATATTCATAATCATTGCTGTAACCGGCCCCTGCTGTAGATAACTGTTTTAAATTATTGTTGCAGGAAATTTCCTTGGCTTTTTCGCGAGCCGAATTCAATGCCGGCAGCAGCATTGAGGCGAGAATTGCTATGATCGCGATCACCACGAGGAGTTCAATGAGTGTAAACTTGCTTGTAATCAACAGCTTGCAACTATCGATGCTTCTTTTGTTCTGTCGAGTAAACATAATTTGTCCCTCCTTTATGAAGATTTAACTTTTTCCTGGCATAACATGGTTTGAATTTTGTCCCTGACCAGTTCAAAACCGCCCGGAGCCAGACTAAAATAACCGTAATATTTATACGCTTCGTTGACTTCATAACCGCCTTCCCCATAGATTTCCCGGGGCGCGAGATAACCGATACAGCCGTCAGTATAGCCCACAACATAAAGCAGCTCAATGCCTGTCGCCTGCCGAAGCCGGCCGGCCATTTTTGAAAAAACCTCAGCGTTTACGCCCGCGAAAACCACCGGACCGATCCGCAAAACATGAATATACGCTGTTATCGAGCGTGGAGCTTGGCCGTTGGCAAGAAGATTTTTCGTTTCTTCATACCAGTTGTCCATTGCCATCCGGAGACGACTGGTTCCATAGCAGTCACCATGATTTATACAATACGAATCGTATCCGTCCCTGATCTCTTTCAGTTGTGCGCTTGAAAGCATCTCCAGCGGAAGTTCAAATTCGGAGAACCGGGACTCAATACCGTCTTTCCTGCACGGTTTCAAGTCGGATATTGCATTTATAACGGCATTTCCCAAAGCTGTCCCCGCTCTTTCAACTCCGGAATAATCGCCGGCCATCACCGCCGGATTGATATTGCCGCAGCCGCCGTTGGTCAGGAATACCGTTGGCTTGCCGGGAAGCCCGGAAGCCGCAAATCCCGCCGCGAA
>JAQUOK010000551.1 GCA_028717165.1 Victivallaceae bacterium
CTCTTTTGATATTTATTCCGCCGGCCCTGACCGGGTTTATGGCACTGCGGATGACATTTACGCGAAATTCTGAGGAATTTTAATGATATTTAAACGCAAAAAGCAATTTATCCGGCATCAGTATACGATCATCGAATTGCTGGTTGTCCTGGTCATTGCCGGAATACTGACCGGTTTGACGATCGGCGGGATAAAAGGGGCTATTGCCCGCCAGGGGGCGACCGGGGCAGTCAGAACGCTTGCTACCAAAATATCGCTGGCGCAGTCTTTCGCCGTATCCAGGAACCGCTACGTCGCTTTGCTGATGCCTGACGATAACCACCTTAATAGTGATTTAGGCGGTTGTACTTATTCATCGTCAGGAACTAATGTACCGATCCCGGCAAATAATACTGATAATTTTGATAGCACTTACTTTTTTACGCAGAACCGCTTATGTTTTGTGGACAGAAACAGTTCCGGAGAATACGTGTTTAATTCCTGGGTAGAAGGCTACGAATGGCAGAAACTGCCTTCCAAAACAGTTGCTTTTATTGTATCTGAAACTGGTACCTCCGCGCCGGAGAAAAGTAATTCGGCTAAAGTTTCCGATGTTGGCGGCACTTCAGGAAAAGATTGTTCCGCAGTGATTTTCAAACCCTCAGGCGCACTGGTGGACGCCAGTCAAGTGATTGTAAGGGTTTATCGGGCAGCTTATGTTCCGGCAACAACAACTGCAAACTTTATATGGCAGGGAACTGAAACGCCCGCCAAAGGCTGGAAAATTGCGGTGAACGGTTATACCGGAAGAAGCCGGTATTACCAGGGAGGAGAAAGCATTGCCGACGAATAAGGTACAATTTTTCAACATGATTGAAATCCTTCTGGCCCTGACCGTGGTTGCTGTCGGCATGACCAGTATACTGGGGCTCTTTCCGGTCGGTCTGAACGCTTCCCGCAACGCCATTGCACAGAATATGAGCGCCGATGTTGCCGACCAGATGACTACGTACTTGAGGGTTATAAATGAGTCTTCTCCGACTACTTATACTGCAAATATTGGAACTTCCGGAACTTATCAAACAACGCCGTATTCCGATGAAGATGTGATAAAAGCTCAATCAGAAGCGTTTTTGACAGCCTATAAATCCGGTGACGTAAGTACTGGCAGTACTGCATACCCCAGAGTTGCTGCCGACTGGGCTATTTTTAAGAATCTGGCAGGGGCAGGAGGAGCTTTAGAACATCAAATGTTTTTTGTTGTTCAGGGCCCCAACTGTACAAAAGACGGCGGCAATCGCAGCATCGATTTTTCCGCGATGGTGCTGATATGGAAAAGCCAGGTTCAAATCAGACGTTTGGACGCTAGTTCAAACTGGACGCTTTGGTCACCAGCCTATGATATTTCAGGGATGATCAATATTGAGTTGAGCTGGCCGCTTGAATTGCCGTATAACGAGCGGAAAAAACGTTGTTACCAGGTTGTAATTACCAAACCGAATTCGTAAACAGTAAGGAGCTGTAAATGTCAATCAGGAAAAAACATATGACCCGGCATTATACCCTCGTTGAGGTTATGATGGCGATGGGTATATTCCTGATCATGATGACTATCATGATGCAGTTCTTTACTTCCGCCCAGGAAATATGGAACAATTCCTCAAAACGGAATATGCTTTATGCTGACGCCCGCGTGTCCATGAATTTGATGACCAGGGAAATCCAGTCAATGCTTTACCGTAACGACGATACTGACGGTTCCGGCATTTATCCGTTCTGGTATGAATGGACTGATTTGGATGCCAGCCTGGGTGGCGAAACCGTTCCGACCGAGGTAAAAACTTATTTTAAAGATAATGATGAACTGCCTGAAAAAACCAGCGGTGATTCATACCTGACTGCTTTGAATTTTATTTCCGCAACTGATTTAAAACCTATAGAAAAGGGTTCAGACGTTTGTGAAATCAGGTATCGCTTCATACCTGTTTATTGTAACGGAACTCCGAATTCGATAAACGATATAAAAGGCGGTAAACTGCAGCGCAGTTGCATAGCGGAATACAAAGCTGATGGGACCCTTACCGATACTACGGCTTACAATTTTGCAGAATGTTATTACAGGGGAATAAATCCCGGAACCGGTACTTCAGGCGATCCCGGATATCCTTATGATAAAAGGGTTTTAAACATATGGAATGCCAGTGATTTTGATACTGTCATAAATGGGGTTTACAGTCTGAATTTTACTTGTTATAGATGGAATTCCGGTCTTGCCAGTTATGAGCCTATGGATCAGGATGAACATAATGTTGAAGGAGGTTCTATTACGGGTTACAATTTGGCAACGGGTACACCTTACCCGGTCGCGATAAGAATTGATATGAAACTGCTGGATCCCAAAGACCTGAAAAAGCTGGTTTTTGCCATTTGTCAGGGGGATACCAAACAGGTAAATATACTTAAACAGAAAATACGCACTTTTTCAAAAGTGATCTATCTGGGCAAACGCGAGGATTAGATAACAAATATGAAATTATTAATGCCAAAACCGACACAAAGGAATGAAAAAGGGATTGCCCTCATTTTCAGTCTTATCATGCTGTCGCTGTTGCTGATAATGGCGTTGTCATTCGCGTTGGACTCAATGTATGACCAGAAAGCCGCTTATAATTCGGCCAATGTCAGTTCAGCCGGGCTTTCGGCCAAAGCGCAATTGAATCAAATCATTCTCCTGCTGGAAAACAAGGAAGCTAATTTTACAACCTTGACCAACAGCCATTCAACGATATCCGCATCCCGGCTTTATTCTGTTGATTCCAGCACCACTCAAGTAACTCATTCCGATATGTTGACGGATGTTCTGCCGGTTGACGGGGTTCTGGAATATGACGCCAGTAATCCTGATGATAATGATCCGGTTCTGGATGCGATCAGGGTCAACTGGAATTATATTAGAGAAAGCACCAGCAATAGGATAGTTGGCAGAACCGCCTTTGCGGTTATACCGAAGGAAAAAGTCCCCTTCAATTCTCTGATAAGTAAAACCGTTGATGAATCAGGAAATGCAACAGTTGGTGTTTATAATGAACTGCGTGTAGGTAAAGAGGTTTCCGAAATAAACGTCAGAAACTGTCTGTATCAAATGGAGACCGGAGACAGCGCTGATACTTATACTGTAACTCCCGCGATGGCCGACATAATGAACTGGCTGAAAACGGAATCAGGCGTTACGTCAAACCGTAAT
>JAQUOK010000552.1 GCA_028717165.1 Victivallaceae bacterium
ACATGTTCGTAGACTGGGGCGACAATTCGAGCGAAACTATTACGAGTTATACCAGTAATACCCACACTTATACGAGCGCCGGGACTTATGACGTAAAGATCACCGGGACCTGTTCAAGGTGGAGTTTCAACGCCGTCACTACCTCTAAAAACAAAGTCACCGCGGTTTTGAATTGGGGTCGGGTCGGCTTTACCACATTGACCGCCGCTTTTGACGGGTGCTCGAATTTAGCAAGTATAGCGCCGTTTATGCCTAATACGTCTGATGCCTATTCATGGACGTTCAGGAATACGGCTTTACAGTCTATCCCCGAAAATCTTTTTTCAAACAGCGTCTCCTCTTACGGAGTTTCCGGTTGCTTTTACAATTGCGCAAGTTTAACGAGCATACCGGCTGGACTGTTTGACAATTGTATCAATGCAGAAAACTTTAATCTCTGTTTCTACAATTGCGTCAGCTTGTCAAGCATACCGGCGGGGCTGTTCAAAAAAAATACCAAAGCCAAAAACTTTAATACCGCTTTCGGCTGGACTTCTATTGCGTCGATACCGTCAGGACTGTTCGATAATAATACTTTGGTTACAACTTTTGAAGGTTGCTTCAATAATTGCGCATCTCTCGCGGCCATCCCATCCGGGCTGTTCGACAATAACACGGCGGTTACGAATTTTGTTTCTTGTTTCTCCGGATGTGCATCCCTGTCCGGGGCAAGCGGAGAATTATGGCTCAATCCGTCAGGCGCGGGGAATTACACGCTCACCTCGCCTGATTATGACAGCGGCGTTCCCAACGGCGAAAATTGTTATTATAACTGTACCGGCTTAAGCGATTACGCCGATATACCGACATATTGGAAATAAAAAAAGTGTTAAGAGTTAAATTTAAGGCAAAACAGCCGGGAGCGCCGGACGCCGGCCCGGCAACCGGCAACTGAAAAAACGGAGTTTTTATCATGATCGGAAAAATCGTCAACAATCAAATCGTAACCCCGCCCTATAATGACGGCAATAAATTCAACGTTCATCTTGACGCCGCCTGGCTGGAAGCCAACGGCTTCTACGAGCTGACCGAAGCCGAGATCACCGCCGCCGGGCAAGCCGCCAAGTTGACAAAAACCGTATTTACGAAGCTGCAGATCCGGGAAGCGTTCAAGGCCCTGGACAAAGAAGCGGATCTCGACGCGCTTCTCGACAGCAACGCCGAATTCAAAACCTACTGGCAGGACGCAATTGAAATAGATATTGAACATGAGATCGCGGTACAGGCATTGGGCAACTTTGCAATCGAGGAAATCAAAGCCCTGAAACTGGCGATAGCATAAATGTCCGTGTCCGTCCGTGTTTGTCCGTGAAAAATAAAGCCGAAAAATGAAAAAAAAGGCGAAAAAATGAAAAATAACCAGGGAGAACTGAAAAATGCGAAAACGAGTACTTGCAATCATTCACGGCGGCGGTTGCCGCCAAATCGAAAACGCCACCGGTATTTTTAAGGCAATGGATGAGGCCGGAATCAAAATAGACCTGTATCGCGGCGCCTCCGCAGGCGCGATCGTTGCCGCCATGCATGCGAGCGGATTAACCGGCGATCAAATGGAACAGATCATCTGGGAAACACCGACAGGTAAGCTGTTCAGCAGTTCCTGGTGGCAATGGACAAAGCTGTTAATCCCGGGAGTCAAAACCGAATACGTCTACAGCACGGACGGCCTGGAGGCTTTTTTGAAGGAGCATGTCGACCTTATCCGGGTACTGCTGGACGTACAAGTATCCGTTTCCAGGCTGCCGGACTACGAAAGCCTGATGATGAACGGCAGCATCGAGTCGGTAATGGCCAGCGCCGCGATTCCGGAAGTTTTCCCGCCTGTGGAGATAGATGGCCGTTATTACGTCGACGGCGGAGTGATAAATAATATTCCGACCTGTAAACTCCGTGATGTTCCCAAATACGAACATATTTATATCCTGCTGTGCAACCAGGACACGAAAACCGATAAAACCAGTTGGACAAAGGTCGGCCGGTCGCTTGCGGCGGTCAATATGGCCATGGACAGGGAAGTCCACCAGATACTGGAAGAGGGCTGGAATGATTTTGACAATGTAACGGTGATCCAGCCGCCGCCGTTCCGGAGCCACCTGCTCGAATGGTCGGAGGATTTCAGCCTGATCGAGCATTCATACAAATACGCCAAAGACGTCCTTGCAGGGCGGCTTTAAAATATCAACCTATTATATATAAGGAATAAGGAAAAATGAAAAAGAGATTTTTTATTCGTGCCTGTCTGTGTTTGTCCGTATTCGTTTGTCTGTCCATGCTGACCGGCTGTGCCACCGAGTACTATGAGCCGAAAGACGGCAATTTTACCAGGACCGAGGATAAAATTTACGGGCCTGTAAAGCGTGAAGGATTCCTGCCGTGGAGCAATGGTATAGGAAAAAATCTGCCATTATCAAACCCGTCGTTTTCCGTGATAGGGGAATGACATAACCCAAAGGAGGCTGTAAAATGCCTAAAATCAAGTCCCTCGTTGTGCCGGTGCTGCTTGCGCTGGCGACCGCAGTCCTGGTTACCGGATGCTCGCTGTTCAGCAGCGACAGTACCACTACATCTGAACGTCTGGCTACGGCGAAAACCGTAGCGAAAACCGTGTTGAAAGCAGTTTGCACCGCCTACAGTTCCGGCGGCAATACGCTTGCAGAGGCCCAGATAAATTCCATGGTCTCTGACGGCAAATTGACGGAAGCTCAGGCAACAGTCCTTAAATCAATGCTTGACGGCGGCATAAGTACTTTGGAAAATCTGGCCAATAGTACCGATTCCGCTGCGGTATTAACTAATGACTCAACCGTTACTAATACCGGGGAGGCGACCGCTGTCAGCGAAAATAAAGAATAATATACCATAACATGTTTATTGTAAGCATGTTATGAGTAAATCAAGTAAAAATGCTTGTAAAATCTAAAAATTACCATTAATATAAAGCCTCGACATCAATCATGTCGGGGCTTTTTAAAATCATAAATTTGCGAAAACCGATTACCCCAAAAGTAAGAAAGAGAAAAGCCGAGAAAAAGAAGATTTGCGAAAACCGACTACATCATCGTGCGAAAACCGAGTCCATAACTACAACTGGAAGAGGAAATAGCCGACGCCAAATATCTGTCCGCCCAGGCAAACTACATCGTGGCGGAACGGGATCTTGCTCTCTGTGATATCAGTGCG
>JAQUOK010000553.1 GCA_028717165.1 Victivallaceae bacterium
AACGATTGCCAACTCACTCATTCAAACGGCGTTTCGGTGGCTTATGAAGATGGTTCTGCTGAATTTATTACTATCCCTAACCCCTTATTAATGAATATTGTCGGTTCCAAGGCAGACGTATTCAATCGCTTTTTCTATCTGCTTCGCAAGAATAATCCTAATAAGCCATATAATATATAACGGTTATTATGTTTAGGAAGATAAGGGGCAGGCAAAAAGACAAATGTAATGTTGGTAAAAACTCAGCTTTGCAAATTTCAATGTGAATTTGCATAATTTGCTGAAAAAGAGGTAAAAAATTGAAAATATCCACAAAATCAAAGGTAAAGCGAAATTTGGATAACTTGTCTCACAATTCGAGGAAATCATTTAGCGAACACAATTATTCCCTTCGCTCGGATGGTTCCCGGGAAGTCAACGATAATCATCAAATCTATGATTTCGGAGCGGTACGGTTTGCTAAGAAGCAGAATATTTTAAATTCAAAGAAAAAAACAAAACGGTCCCTCAGAGAAGAAGCGTATAATAAAATAATCCATCTGATATATAACGGGGAGATAAAATCGGCGGAAGTAGTCAGCCATCGCACTCTTGCCCAACATCTTTCTATGAGTAAACAGCCTATTGGAGAAGCGCTCAGATTGCTTGAAGCTGAAGGCGTGGTCGAGTCTCTACCGCGCATCGGAACAAAAGTCTGTTCCGTCACGCCGGAAGAAATGTGGGGAATGCTGCAGTGGCGAATAGCTCTTGAATGCAGAACGGCGGCATTGGCCACTGAATGGATCACGGACTCCCAAAAGAAGTTCCTGATTCAGGCCGCAATAGAGTTGGATGAAGAATTAAATTTAGTTCTGGAGCAACGATTAAGCCGGGAAAAAATCAGGCAGAAAGACTCTGATTTCCATATACTGATAGCGGAATGTTCTGGTTGTCAAAGACTTGTAAGAGAACTGCGGATGCTTAACATATATGACTTGAAAGTAATGATTTGTGAAACACTTGAGCCCATTAGAGGAGATTTTACCAAAAAACCGGTAACCCATTTGCAATTAGCGAAAAGTATTGTTGAAGGTAAAGAGGGACAGGCAATGAAACTGATGCAGAAACATATAGAAAAATCTTACGACATGGCAAATTTCACAAAATGGTTCAAAGCGAGGACGATTAGATGAAGATTCCTGCGCTTTGCCTGATTGGATTGTCTTTATCTGTTTTTGCTTACGCCGGGATTGATATCCGGGAATATCTCGATCAGGGGAAAAAAATTGTTGTTATTGAAAACGAATTATATAAAACCGTACTTGTTCCGGAAATAGCGAGGCTGCCTCTTTCCTATGTTTATAAGCCCACCGGCCATGAAATGTTTGCCCATCCTTATAAATTGAGCAGACCGAATAAAGGTTTTCAGTATTATGGCGGCGTACTTGACTCGCTTCCCTGGGTAGACGGCAAGGTTAACGGCAAGCGATTAAAGCCCAAGGGATTTCTATATTCTTCGCCATGGAATTACACTATCGGCAAAGATTCAGGAAAAGCCTGGTTTGAAGGCCAAACCGGCTTTGTTTACACAGATCCGGAAAATGGAGATAAGTCTCAGCTTTTTTTTGAAAAGCGAATAACCGGATATGCTCAAAGCGCCGGCCTGTTAATGGATTACCTCATTAAAAATACAGGTAAAACCAATGCCAGGTTCTCCTTTGCAGCGCATAGCAGAACAGCAATTGCCAAGTATGACAAAGGCGACTACTTTTATGCTCCAGGTGATAGATGCCATATTTATTGTATGGTTAACAAGGAACTTGAAGCGAAGGGAATAAAACCTCCCTGTTGGGGACCGTGGCCATTGTCGGAAGCCGTTGAGTTAATACCGCAAAAAAAGTTGAAAACAGTGCTTGCTTTTGTTCCGTCCAACTGGTGTGCAATAGGCGACGAAAAGTATAAAGAAGCCCTTTTTTTTATTGCCGGTCCAATAGATCATGCAGGCAGGAAAGATATAATGAAGATGGGCATATTCATGACTAACGCCGGTTATGTGATTGAACCCAGCCTGACTTATTCAATCGATTTTATTTCTGAAAACTGGAAAGACCCGCACTTAACTTTAGTGTTAAAACCCGGCCAGGAGTGCCGATTCAGTCTTACTCTGGCTGTTTACCAGGGTATATCCAAAAGGGAAATGCCTGATATTTCCGCTGTCTACCCGGAATGTGTGGTAATGAGGCCATCAACTGTAACGCTTGAATCCGGCAAAAACAGATTGGATGGGAAAATAGCCGTATCCGCTAAAGGCGTTCTTGAAATAAAAACGGGCATGCGGACACTGACCAGACGCGAACTCATGCCTGGTCTGTTTGATTTATCTGAACTGGGTAAATTTACATTCAGGGACAAGCGCAATTTTTCGCTGATCTTCCATAGCGGTAACCGCCGGATAACACTATATAAAACCTCTCTTTAGGACAATTTAAAAAAAATATAAAACCTCTGTCATGACAGGCAGAGTTCACGAGGCGTTGATAACGCTTTTTGAAAATTTTGATAAAATTAAGGGTATCTCTAATAATTCAATGTAGCACAACCGTCTCGGTTGTGTTTCTGCTCAAGACGCTTAAGCTACATTAAAATGCAATTTTTAGAAGTTCCCTTAACTATTAACTATTAACAACAGGAGGAAGGATATGCTTAAAGGGAAAAAAAGCATTATGGCAAAAGGATTTTCAGTGATTCAACTGATTGGATTAAGCCTGGTTACTATTGCCGACGGGGCTGTCGCGCCCAAAATTAAAGTTGGAGTTTTTATAGACCAGAAAGCTGTAGCCGTGGAATCCATTTGCCGGACTCTTGAGAAACAGGGAATGGAAGCGGAAAAAATAAAAACTGAGGATATTGAGAAAGGAAATATCTACGACCTGGACGTTATTTATTTTGGCGGCGGTTTCAGCAGATACGACTGGCTGTCGTTAAAAGCACGCATGCATTTGGTTGAATTTACCGAAAAACGCGGCGGAGGCATTATTTTTTCCATGTTTCGCTGCGGAGGCGCTACCCGCAGTTTAATCAGGCCGATTTTTCCGGAAATAGCCCATGCTTATCGAAAAGCGAATGGATTTGGAGTTACTGTTGTCAATAAGAATCATCCTGTTACCAAGAACCTGCCGGTACAGTTTTATACTCCTTTTTGGGATCATGCCGTATTGGAAGTCGGTTCAAGA
>JAQUOK010000554.1 GCA_028717165.1 Victivallaceae bacterium
GAAAGGGGCGACCTCAAACATCTGCTGTTTTTTGACGAAGCGAAGCGGCTTTTTTCACTGGGAATTCCGCTGGTCGGGCAACTCGTTTCGGTGGCGCGGGAATTCGGCCAGGGCCTGATTCTTGCTGACCAGATGCCTTCCTGTCTCGATCATGCCACACTTGCCAACGTTTATACAACTATTACGCTCAACCTGGCGGCCCCCAGGGATATCAATGCCATTTCGTTTGCAATGGGCTTGAATACGGAACAAAAACAGGCATTAAACAGCTTACCCTTAAGAACCGCTATCGTAAAACTGGCGGGACGCTATTCAAAACCTTTTCAAATATACATTCCCGATTTGGTCGTTAACAAAAATATTACCGATACTGAACTGGCAAGCTATATGCAAGATAAACTTGCTGATTTAGTTCCGGCAAATCCTCCTCCGGTAAGGCCTACTGAACCGGAGCAAGAAAAACCTGACCGGGAAAGCTCTATCAAGATTTCTGAGAATGAATATAAGATTCTTTGGGATATCAAAAACCATCCCTATATCCCGGCAACCGGGCGTTTGAATTCGTTGAATATGACGACCTATATGGGACAGCGGGTATATAGCGAACTTCTTCAAAAAGGTCTTGTCAAAGAACATGAAATTAAAATGAATTACCGCGGCCGTCCGCAGAAATTCTACGAACTTGCCGATAAGGGTATTGAACTTGTGGGGCAGCAAAATCTCGGGCTTGGCAAAGGCGGTTTTGTTCACCGTTTTCACCAGCACCGGCTTAAAACTGTATTTGAAAACCAGGGCTATAAGGTCAAGATAGAAGAATACAGAAACGGCAAAAACGCCGATCTAGGTCTGACTGATAAGTCCGGCAAAACTATCGCAGTCGAAATAGCCATGAGTCCGCAGGGTGAAATCTCCAACATAGAAAAAGATATTGCCGTCGGTTGGAATGAGGTTTGGACACTGTGCGACTCGGAAGAAATCTTTAAAGCAGTCAAAGAGGAACTGAAAAAGCTATCTTTAAGCCGGATTAATTCACAGATATTGATTTACCATTTATCAGAGAAAATATTTTTCTAAGCACAGTTCATGAAAAATTGATAACGTTCTGATTATTGCGATTGATGGCCTTTAGGGGTAAAAAATTTCATAACTTTTGATAACTCAGCTTTTTCTTGATTATTTAAGCAACGCAAGTAAAAATCCATTAAATGTTCCTCTTCAACGGCACCTGTTATAAGCGTATCTATAATAAGTAATTTACCCATTTCTATCATTTCGGTGTTATGAATATCAGCAATAATAAACTTGATAAGTTTTTCCAGCGTCAAGGTGTCAAGAATTCCTCCGAGAAAATCAAGGATGTCGTCAAAAGGAGAAATAAACTCCCCTGTTTCATCAAACGAATATCCACGCATGTAATTGTCCATAATATATTTTTTTATTTCATCAACGGGTTGTTCTGCCAGATAACCCGCCGCAAAGTATTCCTGAAAACTCTGGTGATAATATTCATAAATTCCTTCCCGATGGGTAAATATTCCGAAAATTGAATCATGCATCCGAAAAGCGTCCATTACCTCTTTGACGTTTTGGAAATAAGGATTTTTTTCACTATATTCCTTAATGGTTTTAGCCAGAAAATGTTCGTGCTTGCCGTTTTCTTCAATCCTTTTAATGATATTTTTTTCTAAGGCCTTGAAAGAAATATAAGGAAGGATTTCCACGAGTTGCCCGAAAGATATAGGGCCGGGCGGTAAAGGTTTAAGCCTCTGATTGTTTTTGGCTTCTCTGATTATCTGACTGTATAAATCAAATTTACTTTTAAAGTTAAAATTGCCGGTCTTAAGGTAAATATCATAAGCAAATCGCAGAACTATCGGAATCTGGAAAAGAGCCTTGTTTTCATAGATTTCATCTTCTAATTTCTCATAGTCCTTCCCAAGATATTCCGCTATATTTGCCATACTGAAAGGGGAAAGATAGATTTTCTCGATAGGAATATTTTGATTCTGACGTTCAAACTCCTCTACATATTCTTTTCTGGCAACAAGAATTTTTATATTGCCCGTGAATTTACGTTTTACACCCTTGGCAAAATTTGCTGATCTTGACTCATTGAGTCCGTCTATAAGCAATATCAGATTTTTATTTTGGGCAGTTTGCTCTATAAAATCCAAAATATTTTTATCATCAGAATCCAGAAAAGACCGGTTAAGTACAGAGCCGTTTTCCCTTTCCGTCCTCTTCAGTTCTTCAAGCAATTTTCTATTCCAGTTGGGAGTATCCAGGTCATTGCTATGTATATAGATCGGGACTTTATCTTTAAAGTTTTCCAGAATATATTTATTCAACCATAAAAGAAGCGTCGTTTTGCCGATGCCGCTGTTTGCGATGAAAAGAAATATTTTGTATTCAGTGTTGTCTAAGATATGTTGTTTGACATCCGGAACGATTTCCCATTTTTCCTCTGGCTGTTCATGTTCTTTTTTCGCCAGTTTGAAGACCGGTTCAACATAAGAATGTCCTTCTCCCAATTGGTATTTTAACATCCCATTAATAATTACTTCGGCATTTTCGCGAAACTCTGAAAGTAATTGAAAATAGGATTTGGGAATAAGGGAAACCAGTTGTTTATAGAATTCGTCAGTTTCGATTGCGGCAATAAAATCAGCAAATTGCCGTTCTTCAATAATATCTTTCAGGCAAGCTTCAAAAACTATATATCTGCTAAGTAAATTCCTGGTCTGTAATTCAGGCAAACTACTCTTTAGCCGGCTTAGTTCGGAAAATTTTTCAGGTACTGCCCTCTGTAGTTTCTTCATAGCTTGAAAAGTCCTTGTATTGATGATAGTAGTATACCATTATCTTTTTAATTTGCAATTGATTATGAACTATGTTAACGGATATAAATCAGGAAGAACAACTTCTTAAAACGGCCCAAAATGACCTTAATATTGCCAGGCAACTGCTCCCGAAAATAATTAAGGATGCCAGGCTTGATGAGGAACAACAGAAAATTTTGTGGAACAAGGTTCATATACGCCAAAAAGAGCTTGCCAACCGGAAAAGAGTTTTAAAAGCCCAAAAGAGTCGAATGAATAATTTGAATCCGGAGAAACAGTTCGCTATTGATTATCCGGTAAGGGTTATTCGCCACTCAAACACCAAAGGTAAAATTCGTATTGAGGATAACGAATCAGACCCG
>JAQUOK010000555.1 GCA_028717165.1 Victivallaceae bacterium
CTTTCAGGTCCATCCAACTTAAATTTAACTTTTAAAAGTCCTCCCAAGTACGAGGAAAAATTGCCGGCATTGGCTTGGTTTGATGCAGCATTCCAAGGGAAACGTTATCTGATTGCAGTTAATTCTGCAAATCAGCTACTTAAAGTTGCATTTTCCGGACTTCCCCGAATTAACATAAAGGTTAAGGATGCCATCTCTGGTATTCCAATTACAAACACAGAAAAGGGCAACTTCACGGTTGGATTCAAGCCGCTGGAAGTAAAATGTATGGTTATGGAACGGGAATGAATAATTTTGTACAAAGGGTTCTGCGAAATGAAGGGAAATTTAAATAAGATTTGTTGAGAGTCCCAAATTTTCTTTGAGCAGGTCAGTATATCAGAGAAAAAACCGAAAAATCGGGTAGAAATCCCGAAAAATGGTAAAAATTTAGACTGAAAAAGTTGAACAGAGATATAGATGAATAGGACAGCGGTAAAACAGATGTCGAGAAACGGTAAGCTTTTAAGCTTGAAAAAGTTGAGGCTAAGAACAGAACGATTATGATATTAGGAAAACGGTAAAGATTTAGCCCCAAAAAGTTGAGCGGGGATAGAGGGGATAGAGATGAATGGGACAACGGTAAAACAGATGTCAGAAAACGACCGGGAAAATTTTTCCTTTAAACTGGTTTGTTTTCTGTAAGCGGAAAATAACAAAAGCGAGTAACAAAAAGTAGAAGTTATCATGAGAAATAGGCGACATAAAAATCAACAAGGGATACGGCTCCTCTCCGGTTGTAAAATCGGCGTGAAGTTTCTGGACAGTATCCTTGTGAAAAAATGTGTTGCTTTGCGAACTTTCTACGGAAATCAAGGCGCTTGCGGCATGTTTTCAGGAAGCTGGAACAGCTTCAGAAGGTCGGAAGTTACTCCCTTGGTAATTATGGAACGCAGTATGCCGATAGGATCAAGAGCTCTCAGCAGAGCAGTCCGGATGATTGTCATGGCAAGCGCTACATTGATTTTCCCGCGAGCGGTCATGTTCCCGAAAATAAGTTTTCGGAACAAGACGGAATTTCTGAGTTGTCTTTCCGCAAAGTTATTTGTTGGATTTACGCCGGGATATTTGAGGAACACGAAAAGTTCGTTTTTGAATTTTATCAGCCGTTTGCGGATATTGTCGGATTCATGGTGTGACAACGGTGCTTGCCGGATAAGTTTACGGAATCGTTTAAGAATATCTTTTCTGCCGGAACGGTATTCATCAGGAGTTAATGCCGCATGTTGGTTATAAAGAAAAATAGCATCTTTAAGAAGTTCTTTGACGGCGCGGAGAAACACTTCCGCGCTCAAAGGAAGCCTGTTTTTAAGCAGTTCTTTGATATCGCCCAGAATATGCCTGAGACATTTCTGCTTGGCAAACGCTCCGATTTTACTAAGGTAAGCACTCCAGAAATCAGTAATAAGTACGCCGTTGTAAAACTCTCCGAGATGAGCAATGACAACCTTGGAACCACGGCTCTCGTCAATATGGAAGAAGGCAATGTCAGGATTAGTGAAAATCCAAAGCCAGTCGCGCTTCCAGCCGGTTTCATCAACATGGATAAAAGGGGTGTCCGGCAAGGATTGCTTCAACGCCTCGTACAACGGCTTTCCCTGTTTGGAAATATGGTTGTCGAAACCAACCAGCGCTCCCGGAGACAAGTTCAAGTTGCCAAAACATTGCAAGGCCAATCGTGTTCCATTGTAAGAGGCTTTGACCTCATGCCGCATGAAAGACGTTTTTGCTTTGGCATCAGGCCCGATAAAGGCGTTGGGGATTTCGTTTTCTCCCCAGCCGTGGACGGCCTTTTTGCAATGAGGACACCAGTAATAGCAGTGAACGTAGCAAGTAGCAGTAAGTTTACCTTCCTCAAGGTCTTCCTGGATATGTTCCGTCGTGTGATTGCACGGAGAAATATTCTCGCTTCCGCAAAACGGGCAGACATCGAGGTAAACATCAATGGTTTTGTCGATCTTTTCAGGATTGCCGCGAAACCAGCCCGGATGACCAACCGGGGCGCCGCGCTTCCTGGGATTTTCAGGCGGATCTTTCTTTCCATATTTCTTAAAGGGCGCCTGAAGAGCTTCGGACAATTCGTTTTCAAGATTAGTTTTATCGTCTTCAAGTTCCTTGACACGGGCCTGAAGCTTCATGGCCTGCCAGTTGGCAATGTCCATGGAAAATTCAAGTTCATCAACACGGTTTCTCAGGTAATCGCGATCGGCAAGAATCGCTTCAGGAGCTTCGCCATTAAGAAAAACACAGAAATTTTTGAATGGGCAATAAGGACGTTTGACTTTTCTGGAACCGCAAGCCGGTTTGCCATGCCCCATGGAGTTTCCTCCGGTAAATTAACAAAATATGAACCTATTGCTAGTATAGCAAAAATTGCTATACAAGTCAATAATTTTTTTGGTGTTAATGAAATTCTTCCGAGAAATCACAATAATTTAATTATGGAGGCACTATGAATCGTAAAATGACTCAAGCATATCAACCTGAAAAAAATGAAAATTTTTTCAGAAAAAGCAATTTTCTCAAACATTACAAGTTTGAAAAACCCGGCTTAATGTCCATTGGAATTTTGCTTTTAATCTCGCTTACGGGATGCGTGTCCGATTCAAACTCCCGGGGATGGGTAGGTGGTCGTTTCTTGGAAACGCCGACTAAAAGTTTTATCCATACACGGTATTTTTATAACTTTGACGAAAATCTGCCGTTCGATACAGCTTTGCCTGAACAAATAGCAAAGCAACAAACCCGCGCTGTTTTCGTTGACAGGATATATGATGGGACGCCTGCCTGTAAAGCCGGAATTAAAGCCGGGGACGTCATTTTCAAAATCAATGACAAAACCGTTGACGGTTTTGAATCATTCAGAGGAATTATTGATAAAAGCGTTCCCGGGGATAATTTGAAATTATCAATATACCGGGACGGAAACGTAATGGAAAAAACCGTTATTGTCGGCAGGGAAACTTATTCAGGCAAATCAGTATTTTACATTGGCATAATGTTCAGCAATAAATTGATTTTGGGCTATCGCAATTTCTCAATTTTCGGTTTGCTGGGCTATGAAATAGAAAATCCCCGCCGTCCGGAATTACATTCCCTGAGTTCCGCTATCTTGAGAAGCTTAATCCGGAACCGTCCAAAAATAAAAAGAACAAA
>JAQUOK010000556.1 GCA_028717165.1 Victivallaceae bacterium
CGCCCGACTGGCGCAAGGAGCACACCGAAGCCGGGTACTTCACCTTTGAGAATATCGACAAAATGATCGGGGAGATCAAAAGGATATCCGCACGCGGGGTGTATTTTACCCCGAATCCGGTACATCCCGATCTGCTGGCGCGTTCGGCTAACCGCTTCCAGGCGGCGAAACGCAATGCGGTCACCACCGATGCGGATATTCTCTGCCGCCGCTGGCTCCTGATCGACTGCGACCCGGTACGCCGGAGCGGTATTTCATCGACCGATGATGAACACGACGCGGCGCTCTATAAGGCGATTGAGATAAGCGAGGGCATGCGGTCTCGCGGCTGGCCGGTACCGGTAATGCTGGACTCCGGCAATGGTGCGCAGTTGATGTACCGGATTGATTTGCCGGCAAATGACGATGGCCTGGTCAAAGCTTGCTTGCAGGCTTTAGCTCCAATGGGAGACGATAGAGTAGCCATTGACCAGGCGGTGTTCAACCCGGCCCGCATCTGGCGCCTATCCGGAACCCCGAACCGCAAGGGCGATGAGATCGATGACCGTAAATACCGCCAGGCAAAAATCATCTCTATGCCTGATTCCTTGGAAATCGTCCCGATTGAAAAGCTCCATGAACTGGCCGGTACCGTACCGGCTCCGGTCCCGGAGAGAATTCCGGACGACTCAACTTTTTACCTCGACGCCTGGATCGCGGAACACTGCCCGGAGGCCGATGGGCCGTTTGACTGGAAAAACGGGCGCAAATGGGTGTTTCCGGTCTGCCCGTTCAACGAGGCGCACGACAACCGCAGCGCGGTAATCATCCAGCAGGCGAATGGCGCTATCGCTTTCACCTGTCATCACAACGGCTGTATAAACAACGACTGGCACGCCCTCCGTGAACTCAAAGGCGACGTCAAAAGACAACCTGAAAATCTGCCGGATGTGGATTTGAGCGGGATTCTTAATCTGAACAAGCCCAGGGAAAAAAAGAGTGAAACGCTATTCCCTGATCCCGGTCCATTACCGGATAAACTGGTCAAAGTTCCGGGCTTTGTCAATGATGTGATGAATCTTTCGCTGGACACCGCGCCATATCCCAACCATGTGCTGGCGTTTACCGGAGCTTTGGCGTTCCTCGCCTTCCTTGTCGGGCGCAAGGTAAAGGATAAGCGCGACAACCGCAGCAACCTTTACCTCATAGCCCTGGCTGATTCAGGAACCGGAAAAGACCATCCGCGCAAGGTCAATTTTAATCTGGCTTTCATGGTCGGACTGGCAAACTGCATGGGCGATACGTTTACTTCCGGAGCCGCAATTGAGGATGCTTTGTTTATACACCCGTCCATGTTTTTTCAAACCGATGAGTTCGACTGTATTTTTAACACGATGAAATACAATAAAGACAACAACGCCGAAACAATCAACGAAAAGCTGCTTAAGTTGTATGGGGCGTCAAATTCGCTTTATCCAATACGCAAAAAGGCGGTGGCAAGGCTGAAAAACAGCGGCGATCAGATAGAAGTAAATCATATTGTCAACCCGAGTCTTATTGTCATGGGTACTGCGATACCGCGGTATTTTTATGAATCGCTGTCACGCCGCGTTCTTGAGAACGGGCTGGTCGCCCGGTGCATCTTTGTCGAAGCGGGCAGCCGCGGCAAAGGGCAGATGCAAAAGCCCGTAACGCCCTCGGATTCGTTATTGCGGGCCGCAAAATATCTGGTCAACCTTGACCTGGGAGGCAATCTCTCACATGAGAACCCGCGGCCGCTTGTCATAAGCGAAACGCCGGAGGCGACGCGGAAGATCATAGAACTGCAGACCTACTGTGACGGGCAGTACGACTTTTACCACAAGCGGCACGAAGCCAGTGCGATGGCCCTCTGGGCGCGTACGCATGAAAAGATATGCAAGCTCGCGCTCCTGCATGGTATAAGCTCGAATGTTTATCAACCGATGATAACCGAAAAGTCTGTCGACTGGGCATTTAAATTCGTCGAACATCTCACAAAACGTATGCTGTTTATGGCCGACAGCTATGTTTATGAGAACGTATTTGATGAAAAGTGCCAGAAAGTCGTGCGTCTGATAAGGCAGAATGGAGGCGATCAGAAGCACAGTTTATTACTGAAGCACACAAGGGAGTCGCTTGACATGTTTAAGCGCATAATAGAAACGCTTCAGTCCAATGGAACGCTGGAAAGCTATACCGAAAGTGGTAAAGGCAGACCGGCGGTACACTACCGATTGCTGGAGTAGTTTTATCCAAAACTTCTTTCGCAAATTAACTTCTTTCCCAAAATTACAGACAAAAAATAAAGTGGTTTTTTGCCAAAATCGTGGGAAAGAAGGTCAAAAGTCGGGAAAGAAGTCAAAAGCTGTAAGTAGTATAAATTAAGTACAAATATATATATTTATATAATTATTACATACCTTTTGACCTTTTTTCCCGGGGGGGGTCATGTCAGCGCAAAAAGCGTGTGCGCGTATATAAGCGGGAAAAAAAGGGAAATATCTTTTTTAAACGTTTTTTCAATAACCAATCAACTTACAGGAGACGCCATGAAAAACAGAAACTACGCCAACGCCAAAGACGTCCTGCCGCCGGAACTGCTCGAACAGATAAGGGAACATTTTACCGGCACCCTCTACATTCCGGGAAAGGATGAGGCAAAACCGAAAACCGAATTGATCGTCACCCTGGCCAAGTCCGGCGCGGACGCCGCCGAGATCGCCAACATCGCCGGGGTATCGGTGCGCAGGGTGAATCAGGTGATCTCAAAAAAGCGCCGAAGAACCTGGGAATGGATAGAATAACGCGCCGCACGCGTGGTCGGCGCGTGAAGCGGCGCAAACGATATGATACCGCGATTTAGCCGCAACGCGCGTCAGAAGGGCGTTTCTGCGCGTCTGAGGGCGTCGAGGGGCAGTCAGGGAGCCAAATCAGAATAGTTGGACTTTAAAAATTCAACGGTTGCATTGCGCAGTTCCCGGGCGAACTCAAGTAATTCTTCCGCCTCCGCCTGGGATACGCCGCCGATATAGTCATATTCAACTGTGTTTCTTTTGATTCGGCACGCATCCAGATAGCCGGCGTCGGATTTGTACTTATCGCCAAGAATCAACGGCAAGGCCAATAAGGTTCGATAATGGGCAAGATTCTTTTCAGGCCTGAAACCGGATGCGTATAACAGGACAGTA
>JAQUOK010000557.1 GCA_028717165.1 Victivallaceae bacterium
CTTTGGGAAGGACAGCCGATCAGTTCGGACTGGCCGCTGAGGCCGGTGTCATTTCCCTTCAGATAACCGTCCCTTATCAATCGCCCCGACCAATATTTTGCGCCGTCCCAGCAGGTCGGTATCCAGCCGTCATAATCGTTGTTATACATCTTTATCGCCAGACTCGTCTGTTTCTCGTTGTTGATGCAGACTGCCATTCTCGCTTTTTCCCGGGCTTTGGCAAGCGCCGGCAGCAGCATCGAAACCAGAACCGCTATGATGCCTATCACCACGAGCAATTCTATGAGCGTAAAGATACCGACAGTTGAAAACCGATTATTCTGGTGCTGTTTTTTTCTCATGATTCCCTCCTTTTGCCGATCAGTTTGTTGTTTGTTCATCGTTATTGTTTATTGAGATTTTGGATTCGCCCAGCGGGACAAAAAGGCATTAATAAGCAAGAGTTTACAGCGCGAGAGGCTTATCTGCTCCAATATTCCGCGGTTCTTATCAGCCATCCTGTATGGCCGTCACAGAACAGGAAATTGCTTCCGCTGCTGTGTATTTTTTCTGGTAGATACCAACCACTAACCATTGGGCCGAAGCTGGTAGTCCATTGACCGTCACCGATAAGTATGGTTGATGAAGGGTGGCTGAGCTGGGACAGGTTTGTCCATACTCTGGCGCCTACGGTACCTCCGATAACGTCGTTTATGCCGTAAGTCCTGGCAACCGCAGACTGATTATGCAACGCTCTTTGGGAAGGACAGCCGATCAGTTCGGACTGGCCGCTGAGGCCGGTGTCATTTCCCTTCAGATAACCGTCTATTATCAATCGTCCCGACCAATATTTTGCGCCGTCCCAGCAGGTAGGTATCCAGTCTTCATAATCGTTGTTATACATCTTTATCGCCAGACCCGTCTGTTTCTCGTTGTTGATGCAGACTGCCATTCTCGCTTTTTCCCGGGCTTTGGCAAGCGCCGGCAGCAGCATCGAAACCAGAACTGCTATGATGCCTATCACCACGAGCAATTCTATGAGCGTAAAGATACCGACAGTTGAAAACCGATTATTCTGATGCTGTTTTTTTCTCATGATTCCCTCCTGTTCCGATCAGTTTGTTGTTTGTTCATCGTTATTCTTTATTCTAAATATTATCCTGTTTTTGAATCAATGTCAATCCCCCCGGATCCAGCAAGACAGTATATTTGATATTTTACTGTTCACATTATCCGAGTGTTTCTATTGTGTTTTCAATTTTGTTTTTACCATTTCGTCCGGCCCCAGAAAGACTGCCTTTACATCATTGGCGGGGACAGTGACTTTCATGATGCCGGGATTATTAATAATTTCCCGGGTCCCGCAGTCAAGGCCTGTTGTGCCGTTTTCTATTTTCAGGTTCTTTACGATAGTTGTTTTTTCTGCGGGGCCGTCATTGAATAACAGGACAAGACGTTTATTGCCCTTTTCCAATACTGCGGTTTGCAGGTCGCCGGCTTCTGCTGAAGAATCATTTCTGGCGCCGGTCAGGAACAAGTCTTCAAAATCAGCAATAAGATTTGACGTTCTTGCCATTTCCCGGTAGTCACGGGCATCCAGTCCCTGCCACTGGAAAACAAAGAACCCGTTTCTTCCTGATTCGAGCAGCAGCCTCAGGATATAATTAGCTTTCAGAGCCGCGGTCTTTTTGCCGTAGGTAAAAACGAGTATTCCGGGAATTAGAGGCTTTCCGGTCACTTTTGAGGTCTGACGTATCACTTCTGCCGGATTACCATAGCCGCAGATTACCATATCACAACATTTGCTCATTATTGTCCAGTCTACGGAATATGCGTTCCTGGTATGTGCGCCGTAATAGCCGCTATAAACTCCGAATCTGGCATTTCCCGGAGCCAGGTGTGCAGCTTCCTGCATTTTTTGGGCAATTTGCGTGTTCTGCCGGCATCTGAAATCAACCCATTGCTGCTGATATTTTTCCCTGACGGTTCGGGAATTCAAACGGACATCTTTACCTAAAGCCGCAAACTTGCGGAAACTTTCAAAGCATTGCGGACAATAGCAAGTAAAATATCCACTCTTAAATGGATTGATTTCCGCATCCCAGATCAAACAGGAGAGGCGGTAATCTTTAATTATTTCATTTATGCTCCCGGCTATTTCAGGGAAACCTTTATTGATTATAAAGGCAGGACATATGATCTTCTTGCCGTATAAATTTATTCCTTGGTGTTCCGGATATTTCGCGAAGCGGGAAGCGGGCACCAGCCAGCCGGCGGTGTTCGGGACCGAAGACCAGTTTCCCCATAATTCAAATTTTTCATCATGTATATATTCGGCATGCCGGCCGACTTCAGTTATTTTGCCGTTTTTATCATAATAAGGATATGCCACGTCCAGCCAGGCTGTATTGAACCCGGCTTTCCTCATGGTTCTGATAATTTCTCTTATTTCCTTCTCATTATACCTGGGGAGCCAGGATTCGGACGGAAACCAGCCGGTATAGATACATAATTTGATCTTTTCGGGACGCTTTCCGGTTAAAGGAGGGAGTACCTTCACATTGATCCGGTTTTCCAGTTCAGAGATATTTCCGTCGGCGGTGCGGCAATAATAGTAAAAAGCAGTGTCCTTAAGCCGGGTTTTGACTTTAAACACAGGGAAATAGCTTCCCTTGAACCCGGCAGGTATTGAAAAAATATGCTTTATATATTTTTGTCCTTTTCGCATTACCTGGCCGTCCTGGCGCAGCCGGAACATCCTTGGCTGGACAATCTCGAAGCCTTCCGGCATTTCCAGAACCCAGTCATATTCGGTTGCAAGCTGACTTTTTGCCTGTATGGCCACCTGTTGCGCAGCTTCATTATTTAAATATAAAGTGTCGCCCGGTTCAATACCTGCAAAACAACAGCTTCCTTCAACCAGAATGGAGCGTCTGAAATATATCTCCTCTCCGGAACCAGGATTGCCGCACCATATAACGTGACTGGTCTTTAAATCCCCCAACTGATCTTTCCAGGCCGATATTTCAGGCGTGCCGAGTGATTTCGCCTGATGCCAGGAACCGGCATTGAAATCAGCTTGCGTCCAGTTCCCTTTATTTTGTTCAGGGGTCGTCAAGCTGAAATCGTCAAGATAGACGGTTCCTTCCCCGCCGGCAATGGCGAGAACCGTAACTGCCGTAATCTCTTTGTTATGGTAATCCAATA
>JAQUOK010000558.1 GCA_028717165.1 Victivallaceae bacterium
GCAGTCCCGGAACAAATAGCTATTCTGTCCCTGAGCGAAATTATCAGTTATATCGAATCCAATTATCAGCACGCCATTACCGTCTCCGCCCTGGCCAAAAGGGCTTCCATGTCGGAAGTAACCTTTTACCGCCTGTTCAAAAAGGCATTTAACATGTCTCCGGTAAATTACCTTATCGCCGTAAGGATTGCCCGGGCGCAGGAAATGCTCGAAAACAGCAGATTGAGCGTATCGGAAATCGCTTCGAGGACGGGTTTTACTGACAGCAATTATTTTTCCCGCGCTTTCAAAAAACTTAGCGGCGCAAGCCCGCGGCTGTACCGCAGCCGACGGACGACATTATAACTCGAAGCGGTCAAGCTTATTTATCTGTAGCCTCATAATGTTCTATGTTATAGATGTTTTTGCGGTTGCTTATATGGGAATTTGTTGTTTTGACAGGATAAACGGGATAATACAGATCTTTTATTTTTTTATCTCTCTGAAATATTCGCATTTTTAAATAATCATAGTATATTTTGCTTTTCGCAACGGCATCCAGGGGGAATAAGGGTAGATGCGGTTCAGTCGTAAAACCTCACAAAAGAAGATGTTGCTATGAAAATATTTGTTGGGGTCGGCCTTGGGCCGATTCAAACCGGGATATTTTTATCCGGAGCCGCGAAAGGAAATTTTGACCGCATAGTTATTGCCGAAGTTGACGATAAAATAAAAGAAGCCGTCAATAATTCCGGCGGTAAAGTCACAATAAATATCGCCGCGGATGACCACGTTTACAGCGAAAGCTATCCGAATGTCGAAGTCTACAACCCCAATGTCGCAACCGAACGTGCAAAACTTATCGCCGCCGCGTCTGCGGCCTGTGAACTGGCAACGGCGCTGCCCAGCGTTAAGTTTTTCGGTCCGACCGCGGAATGGATGCGGGAAGGATTCCGGCGCAGTCCTGCTGAAAAACGTTTTATCTATACAGCCGAAAATAACAATGAAGCCGCCGAGGAACTCGAAAAGGCTGTCGCGGAAAAATTCCCCGCAACTTATTACCTGAATACGGTGGTCGGCAAAATGAGCGGAGTCGTTTCCGCGGAAGAATGCCGCGAACTCGGCTTGAAAGAATTGTGTCCCGGCGCCGGACGCGGCCATCTGGTCGAAGCGTTCAACAAAATCCTTATTTCGTCATGTCCCGGCATCGAAAAGCGGCTGGTCCGGGATTTGAACGCCAAGCAGTACCTTTATCCTTTCGAGGAAGCCAAACTTTACGGTCATAACGCAATTCATTTTCTGCTGGGCACTTTTGGCAGGCGGCAAGGCCGGGAATACATGAGCGAACTGCGTTCCATAAAAGGACTCATGGAAAAAGCGGAAAAGGCTTTTATCGGCGAATGCGGCGCCGCGCTCTGCAAAAAATGGGCGGGCGCCGACGAATTGTTCACTCCTCCCGGGTTCAGAAATTACGCTGAAAACCTGTTGACCCGAATGACCAATCCTTTCCTCAAGGATGCGATCAGCCGGATTACCCGTGATCTGCCGCGGAAACTTTCCTGGAACGACCGGGTTATCGGAACTATAAGGCTGGTTATGAGCCAGGGAATTGAAGCTAACATTCTGCGGGAAGGAGCTTTACTGGCAATAGCTGAGGAGTTCGGCGGTGATAAAGCCGAAGCGGAAAAAGGCTTAAAAGCTTTATGGGCGGAAGCCCCGGAGGCGGAACAGGACGCGGCGCTGGATTTTCTTTTTGAAAAATGACCTGAACAAAAAGGAATCTGTAAAAATTGCGTTCCAGCGCCGCTTCTGCGAAGGCTGATTCCCTTGAGCGCGGACGTTGAGCAGGTGAGCTGTACGCAAAACATCGCATGCCGACTTTTGATGGTATGTTCCGTCCGGACGGTTACGCTCCGCATTTTAGCGGCAAAAGCCGGATACAACGGCTTGCAATTACCTGGCCAGGGTATATATTAAAGTCTTTTGAGGCAATTTTAAGAGTTTGTACACAAGATTTTTAAGCTTGCCTGTTTATGTAAGAAAGAAAATTTTCACAGTGAAAATTCATATCTCATTTAAAGGAGACACAAAATGAAACTGATTCACGACAAAGATGCAGACCTTTCTGTATTGAATGGAAAAACAGTTGCCGTTATCGGATACGGCAGTCAGGGCAGCGCTCAGGCGCTTTGCATGCGGGATTCCGGCGTAAATGTCATCATCGGCTCGATTAAGGACGCTTCCTATGCCAAAGCGGTCGAAGACGGTTTCGAAGTGATGGATATCGCTTCAGCGGCAGCGAAAGCCGATATTATCCATATTCTGCTCCCGGATGAATTCCACGCGCCCGTCTACAAAAAAGACATTGCCGCCTCAATGGTTGCCGGAAAAACTTTTTCCTGCTCACACGGTTTCAACATCGTTTTCAAGGAAATTGTTCCTCCCGCGAATGTAAACGTAATCATGGTCGCCCCGAAAAGCCCCGCGACGGAAGAACGCAAGGCGTTCCTGGAAAGTTTCGGAGTTCCCGGTCTGGTGGCGGTCCGTCAGAACGCCGACGGCGAAGCCCGTGATATCGCTCTGGCAATGGCTAAAGCCATGGGATTCACCCGTGCCGGCGTCCTCGAGTGTACTTTCGAAGAAGAAACCTATGAAGACCTCTTCGGCGAACAGAACGTTCTCTGCGGCGGCCTGGTAGACTTGATGAAGTACGGTTTCGAAGTATTGACTGAAGCCGGTTATCCGCCGGAAATGGCTTATTTCGAATGCGTCCATGAAGTAAAACTCATCGTCGACCTGATTTTCGAAGGCGGCATCCAGAAAATGAACGCGGTTATTTCCAATACCGCGGAATGGGGTGAATACGTCAACGGTCCGAGAATCATTACTCCCGACGTGAAAGCCCGCATGAAAGAATCCCTCAAGGATATCGAAAGCGGCAAATTCGCGAAAGAATGGATAGCCGAAGCCCGCAGCGGCGCCCCGAATCTGCTCAAGAAACGCCAGGAACTCGGCAAACATCTGGTCGAAATCGTCGGCGCTCAGATCCGTTCCCTCTTCGAAAAGAAATAATGATGTGAGAAGAGAGCCGGGGGAGAAGAAACAACTTTTTGAAAAAAGTGTTTTCTTTTTCCCCCGGACTCCCACATCTTTTTTAAAAACTTTTTATTCTCCCGTTTAACCAGGCAATGAGCTTGCCTGGTTAAA